>CASBQM010000112.1 GCA_949127645.1 Synechococcales cyanobacterium PMM_0036 | reverse complement strand
GATCTAGGGTCTGATCTAGCGTCTGATTGGGTGAACCTTGCGAAACGATCGCCTCTTGCGTTGCAGCATGGGCGGTTGCATGAGTCGCAGCATGGGCGGTTGCAGCGTTAGTCAACAATTCGACTCGTTCTGGGTTAAGTTGTGGCATCAGAATCGTCTCAGGAAGAACTATGCCAGAGTCTCCTGGGAAGGGAGCCACCAACGATCGTTCCAGTAAAGCTGCATCTGAGACTGGACTAACTGAAGCCTGACTCAAAGGATTTGTGAAGCCTGAAGGGACCGAAGCCGCTCCTCCGACTGCTACGCCCAAAAGCCGACCTTCTAATAGACCTGCCGTAGCAGCAGATTCAGGCACAATCAACTGGTGCTTTTTCTCGGTGGGAATGGTCGCAAAGGGATCTTGTCGGGGTCGCCAGTGATGTTCGCTCAGCTCAGGAAGGCGATCGCTCAAATACTGCACCAGCGGCTCTAGCGACAGGCAGCCCCGATAACGCATTCCTTCAATCAGGGCGGCGGTAAATAGCCCCTGCCTTAAAGCCAGAGTTTCGTGAGCAAACTGATCGGGCTGAGCCGACAAAATTGCCGCCATACCCCGCTCTTTTGCCAATAGAACAGTCTGATCGCCAACGCCCTCTCCAGCTAAGACACTCTGGCTACGGTTTACGTCTAGGGTCAGCAAAACATTATGAGTGGGTGCAGAAGCAAAGGTATCAAACAAAAACTCGATTGGGATGGCGGTGTCGGCGATCGCATCCGGGCTACCATCTGCCGGGATTAAATAGTCTTTGCCACCAAACCGAACGCCATAGCCGCTAAAAAAGCACCAGAGAAAGTCTCCAGGCTGAAGCCTCGTGTGGCAAAGCTGCTTAACATAGGCTTGAATAATGTCGCGGGTGGGGTAAGTTGCCGTTTGCTCAATGGCTGGGGAAGTGTCTGTCAACAGCAAGCAGCGTTTGGGAGAAAATCCTGCCTCTCTAACCAAAAAGTCTCGAAAGAGCTGGGCATCCCGCTCGGCATAATTTAAGGGCTGGAAGTTGCGATACCGATTGATACCGATGGCGATCGCCCAATGGTTTGTCATTTTCAGTCAGCCTGTTCAGTTAGCCTAGTTAAAACACCGTCAAAATACTGGTCGATATGACGACCCATTATATTTAACCCGGCGAGAAATGGGCGATCGAAGAAAACCCTTCACATTTTTTTAGCTCAGCGGCTAATATAGTAAGACTGTGAAAAATTTCGGTACCTTCAGTCATGGCTACTCCTAAGAAGAAAACCTCTAGCTCTAAGCGGGACAAGCGGAAAGCAACCTGGAAGCATAAAGCGGCTGTTGCAGCTCAAAAGGCGCTTTCCCTAGGTAAATCTATCCTTACAAATCGCTCCACCGGATTTGTGTATCCTCAAGCTGAGACCACAGAGGAAGAGGAATAAGATTTGCTTAGCGTAGGCTGACGCTCAATTGATTTTTTAGCGTGCCTTAGACGTGGAGAATTACTTTTTCCGCGTCTGCACTTGTGGAAACTTTAAAGGTTGTTCTAAAGGCTTCTTTCCTCAAGATTATTTTCCGATATCATTGAGTTCAGGAATCATAGGCTTCGTTCGTCTTCCATATTCACTGAGATCAATCTATGCTGGGCAAGTTCTTTCAAAAGCCAGATCCTGAGCTTCAGAATCGCGTTCCTCCGGGACAACACCTCGCCAAAGGTTTTCCAGTTTTAACCTATGGAGAAACTCCAATAGTTGCGCTTGAAAATTGGGAGCTGAAAGTCTGGGGACTTGCACAACCCAAGACTTTTACGTGGGCAGACTTTATGGCAATGCCTCAGAGGAATTTCACAGCAGATTTTCACTGCGTTACCACTTGGTCGAAGCTAGACGTGGAGTGGACGGGTGTCACTGTAACTGAATTCATGAAGCATATAGAAGTCGATCCGAAAGCGATTCACATTATGGAACACGCTTACGGCGGCTACACCACAAATATTGCTATGGAAGATTTCCTGCGCGAGGAAAACTTCTTTGCCCATACGCTGTCTGGCGAACCGCTCCCGATTGATCATGGCGGACCAATGCGTTTGATTGTGCCTCACCTTTACGCTTGGAAGGGTGCAAAATGGCTGAACGGTCTGGAGTTTTTGGAGCAGCCAGACCTCGGATTTTGGGAGCGCAATGGCTATCATAAGCGAGGCGAACCTTGGGCAGAAGAACGCTATAGCTCTCGTTAGGCTTTGGTTTTATTAGGCTGTAGCCTTATATAGGCATTCTAAAGACATTATAGATAGGCATTCACAAATTTATCTCTGAATTTAGGAGTAAGATCCTCACCGCAGTAAGGCTGTCCAGGTTGCAGGACCCACAATTCCATCTGGCTCTAGGTTAAAGCTCCGCTGCGCTGTTTTGACCGCCTCTTGGGTTTCTACGCCAAATACCCCGTCGATCGCTCCCTTAAAAGCACCAATAGATTTCAGGCGCTCTTGCAAAGCATTAATGGCAGAACCGCGCATTCCCACCCGCAGAATGGGCAGCTCTACTAGGGCTGAAACAGTTGTCGGAGTAGAAGCCTGGGGAGTGGGAGCCTGAGAAGCAGATGTTCGGGGAGAAACCTGAGAAGCAGCGGGTGCAGTCGGGGGAGCCGTGACTGAAGGGGAGGGTGATTGCGCTGGAGATGAAACTGAGCCATTTGCCGTTGGTGAAGCCGTTGGAGATG
>CASBQM010000111.1 GCA_949127645.1 Synechococcales cyanobacterium PMM_0036 | reverse complement strand
CTTGCGCGAGCGCGCAATTACTCCTTGCAAATCTCGAATCTCGACATCCAAATCTAGATCTTTTTTAGGATTAGCTGCAAGAATCAAGATTTTCATAGACCACAACTAGACTTAGGAAGAGGACGACTCACCATTACTAAATAATGACACAATACCAAACTTTTTCAAATTCTGGGGAGGTGCTAACCCCACTCTATTGGTTCACTCCTAGGTAGACTCAGTAGATCGCAAATTGGGGTTTTGTGCCGCGCATTGCGCGGCACAAAACCCCAAAAAGTAGGTTTCAAAGGCGCTTCGCGCCTTTGAAACCTACTTTTTGGGGAAAATTGAGGTGAGTTTGGATCTACTGAGACTATTTGATAGAAAAACTACGTATAGAATCAAGGTGTTTTCAAAGTAATATCCCATAGAGCAGAAATGCAAAACGGTATATTGCAAGTCAATGCTAAAGCCAATAGTGGGTACTAAAGACGGCTTGTCCCTAACTCGTCTTGCCTAGCTTGTAGTAAAAATCAATCAGTACTTCACTCAGCATTCCCGTGTTTTCTTAAGCCGCCACATGGCTGAGAAAGTTTTTTGAAAGCGCCAAATATTGTATTTAACAGAGAAAAAATTACATTCGATCGATTTGTACTGAGTAACAAAAGCGATCGCCTCGTGAAATCGATTCACCGTAAACGATCGCGCCGTTCTTTTCGGTATATGCCGTATGCTGATAAACGATCAGCGGGTGTCCCAGCGGCACTTCTAGCTGTTCGCTAGTTTCGTAATCTGCTTGTGTACATTCAATCACCGCATCAATCTTTTTAACCTGAATTCCGTGTTGTTCTAATGTTGTAAAAGTGAGCTGTTGACGCAGATCTTTCTCGTATACTTTGCCCAACTCTGGCAGGATATAGGTAATGTCTACACAGCCTGGAACGCCATTGAAGGAAAGCACCTTCTTTTGGAGATAGGCGATCGCCCCCTTTAACACTTTTTGAACTTGATCGGGAACAGTGACTGCCTCAAAAAATAGAGTTCTTACGGTAATTTCTACGCCTTGTCGCGCCATATCTGCCTCAAGCAACAGGGGACTTGAAAGTAAATACGCCACTTTTTGCTGAGTTGCAACAAATACGCCCTTCCCTCGCTGCACTGTCACCAAGCCTTGCTGCGTTAAATTTGAGATTGCCCGTCTTGCCGTGATTCGACTCACCTTAAACTCAGCCATTAACTGGTGTTCACTGGGGAGCTGATCGCCCAATTTGTAACGTCCGGCGAGAATGCGATCGCGCAGTTGCTCAGAAATTGCCAAATGCAAAGGAATAGTCATGTTAAAGTTCGGTAGCCTTAAATACAATGTTGCAACTTCTGGAGCCTTAGACTTGTTATAACAAGTCTACAGGGGAATAAACCGTGAATCTGGCTGTTTCTGAGTCTGCTATCTCTGAGTCCACCGCGCCGGAAATCCATTCTGTTCTCACGATCGATATGCTGAAAGAACTTAATAGGCGATCGACGACAAAAGGCTTCATTCAGCTTGCCTCACATTTTCTCATTCTCGGCATCAGTGGATATATTTGGGGCACGAATTTTGGGCATTGGGCGATCGTCCCGGCTTTAATCATCTATGGGTTTGGCTTCGCGGCAATGTTTGCTCCCTTACATGAATGCTCACACCGCACCGCATTTGGTAACAATGCGCTCAATGACGCGGTTTGTTGGATTGCGGGTCTGCTGTCATTTTATAACAGCGCCTTTTTTAGGAGATACCACAAATGGCACCATCGCTACGCTCAAGATGCCAATAAAGATCCAGAGCTAAGTGATCCTGTACCGCAAACGTTCAAAGATTATCTACTCACGATTAGCGGTCTGCCCTGGTGGTGGGGAAAGTTGCAGACCCATACTCGCGTTGCGCTGGGACAGTTAGATAGCTACCCGTTTATTCCGGAAAGTGCCCGCGCTGAGGTGATTCGCTCAACTCGGTTACAGCTTGCAGTTTACGCGATCGCCATCCTCGTCTCGATCGTCGCTCGTCAACCTTGGTTTGTAACGTACTGGCTCTTTCCTTTGTTTGTAGGGCAGCCTATTCTGCGGTTCATTTTGTTGGCAGAACATACAGGATGTAGTCACGATCGCAATCCATTTACAAATACGCGATCGACAATCACGCTGTTCCCGCTGAGATTCCTCATGTGGAATATGCCATTTCACGCGGAGCATCATCTTTATCCATCAATTCCCTTTCATCAGCTTCCCCAGACTCACCAGCAGGTTAAGCAATATCTCGCTCACGTTGATCCAGGCTATGTCAAAGTAAATTGTGACATCGTATCCGGCTTTTCCCAAGCATGATGCAATTCACGCTCAAAAACTTTGTCCTCCACTGTGGCAAAACGCTTCCCGAAGCGCATATCGTTTATCAAACCTACGGGAGTTTAAATGCCGATCGCACTAATGCTATTCTGTATCCGACCTCATACGGCGCACAGCATTCTGATATTGATTGGCTGATTCACCCCGATAGCATCTTAGATCCGACTCAGTGGTTTGTGATCATTCCCAATATGTTTGGCAACGGGCTTTCAACTTCGCCCAGCAATAGCGATCGCGGTTTGGAAACTCGGTTCAGTCATGTTGATAATGTTCGCGCTCAGCAACGGTTCTTGCAGGAAGTTTTTCAGATTGAGCAGCTTGCGCTAGTTTACGGTTGGTCAATGGGCGCACAGCAGGCATACCATTGGGGCGCACTGTATCCCGATCGCGTTCAGCGAATCGCGGCTCTCTGTGGAACGGCTCGCACCACCGATCATAATAAAATCTTTCTCCAGAGCTTAAGCGCTGCCCTCACGGCTGATCCTGCCTGGACAGGCACGCGATTTGAAGG
>CASBQM010000110.1 GCA_949127645.1 Synechococcales cyanobacterium PMM_0036 | reverse complement strand
TAGCAATATAGGAGAATTTGCGGCGCTGGTTGCCTGAGGCGCAATCGCCTGAACCGACCATTTGTGTCCGCCAATTGCAATCATTTCTTGATCAAAAGTTTGCCATCCTGGTAAGGTCAATCCTGACTTTTGCACCGTTCTAAGCGACTGTAGATTGCTAAGTTCTGGCACTTTGTTGAGAAACCAATTGCCTGAAAGGTAGTTGGGAATGGCGCTAGCAACTGCGATCGCCAACAGGAACAGTACCACTAGACTTTTATAGAGGGGCGATCGTTGGAAGTCGACAGAGGATAGGGGTTGAGGGGTCATCGCTTTAAGTTCCGGGTTCTGGCTCAATTTCTGGCTCAATTTCTGGCTCATGATTCTCCGCTGTCCAAGCTTCGAGACTGCGTAGCCACACCACCATTAATCCCAACATGGCGGTCGAGTAAACATCTCCACCCCAGCCGTCATGCAACCACTGAAAAGCAGCATCCTGTCCGGTGCCGTGAAAAAAAGTGAGAAAGGTATTACGAATAATGTTGGCGGTGACGCTGATCATCACGATGCCTATGTAGAAAAGGGCGATCGTTTTGCGGGAGGTTTGCCCTGTCCAGTAAAGCAGCAGCAGACCCACATAGAAACTGGTAAACAGCATCTTTAGTCCGGCGCAGTAGGGAGCGACTTCGACAATGCGATCGTTCACAAACAGGTAAATCTGGTCAACCCGGACATTCATGCCCAACTGTGTCAACACAAAGCCCGCCGTACCTGCAATAAAGCTTTGCAGCGGCAGAGTATAGGGAGTCAGTAGATAAGGAATTTCGTTGGGAGTTGCCAGAAGCAGGAGCGCTAAAGGAAACCCTCGCAGCCGTAGCCCTGGCGAGCCTTTGAACCCAAGGCAAAGCCCAGCCAAAATAATCGGCAGAGATAGATTAATCAGGTCAGTCAGATTGCTGAGATAGCAAGCGACTCCTAGAATCAGCAGCGATAGCCCCAAAATTTGCGGTGCAGGACGGGTAGCATCAGGGAGTTGTCGCCAGCGATCGCGCCCAGTCCAGCAGAGATAAACCGCGAAGGGCAGCCCCAGCAGTCCGTGACTGAAATACTCATGCTCAATGCTAATGCTCTTGTTCAGCCAACCGTCGAACCAGTGGAACAGCAGCGGCGCATACAAGATCAGCAACAGGCTAAAAATGGCGATCGTGGGGCTGAACGAAACTTTCCGGCTTGTCTCTGCGGTCATGTCGATTAGAATTTTGACAAACTAACCGTAGGGTTCCCGAAAATCAGCGCTGTTAAACTATCCCGGACTTCGAGTCCACTCTAGGCGCAATCCCATGACAACCCTAAACATAAAAAATGGGGGACTAGCCTTGCGACTAATCCCACCTGCCGATCCTTTGAGAGGAGAACACTTCAATCAATATACTCACTATTGAGAATCTATGTCAATACTAATAGGAATTATTTCGTTAAGCTCACTAGCATTCAAAGAAGTGAGCTGATGCGTCTGCTAAGGTTTTCTTATACCGAAGCGGTCAGTTCACTCTCATTCTGATTCATGCCATCTACCCTGACCCGATCGCACTTTGTTAAAGAAATTCAGGCGCTCCTGCACTTGGCTATTCCTCTGGCAGGTGCCCAATTGTCTCAAGCCGCCACAGGGTTTGTAGACACTGTAATGATGGGTATCCTAGGACAGCAAACGCTCGCCGCAGGCGCGCTAGGAGCAGGCTTGTTTACCTGTCTTCTGCTCATTGGCACAGGCATTTTAGCCTCTGTAAGTCCCCTGGCTGCCGCCGCATTTGGGGCTGGTAAAACCGAGGAAGTCAGCCGGGTGGTGCGTCAAGGACTGCGGCTAGCGGCTGTAATTGCCTTGCCCTGCACGCTACTACTTTTGCAGGGCGGTCTGCTGATGCAGCTATTGGGGCAAGAAGAGCCGAATGTTCGGCTAGCAGGCGCTTATTTAAGAGCGATCGCCTGGGGTATTTTTCCTGCTTTGAGCTTTGCCGTCTTGCGAAACTTTGTCTCTGCACTTTCACGCCCGCGACCTGTCATTGTCATTATGGTGGTGGGTACGTTATTTAATGTGGCTGCCAACTACGTGCTGATGCTGGGCAAGCTGGGGTTTCCGGCGCTAGGGATTGTCGGGATTGGCTATGCCAGCGCTCTATCACTCTGGGCAATGTTCCTGGCGCTAACGTTTTATATTCTCTGGCAGTCTCAGTTACGAACTTATTGCATTTTTCATCATTTGCAGCAGTTTGAAAACCGAGTGTTTTGGGAGTTAGTTCAGATTGGCTTACCGATCGGCGTTCTCACAGCTATGGAAGCCGGACTCTTTACCTGCACCACTTTTCTCATGGGGCAACTAGGAACCGTAACCCTGGCAGCACATCAAATTGCGCTTCAGACCGCCGCGCTGGCATTTATGATCCCGCTGGGTATTTCCTACGCCACAACCGTCCGAGTCGGTCAGCAAATGGGACAAAATAACCTAGCCGGAGCTAAGCTGGCTGGCTATCTCGGCATTGGGGTGGGCGCAACCTTTATGGCAATCATGGGACTCATATTTTGGGCAATTCCTGAGGCGATCGTTTCTCTTTACTTAGACATTCACGATCCTGAAAACTTCGCGGTCGTAGACTTGGCAAAAAAGCTGCTGGAGATTGCAGCCGTGTTTCAGCTTGTGGATGGCATTCAGGTAACGGCTGTCGGAGCCTTGCGGGGTATTAAAGATACCCAAGTGCCGATGCTGATCGGCATCTTTGCCTATTGGTGCGTAGGGTTTACAAG
>CASBQM010000109.1 GCA_949127645.1 Synechococcales cyanobacterium PMM_0036 | reverse complement strand
GGTTTGACATTACTTAGAGAAGATGCAAAAGCAACGGTTCGTAGCTGCCGATAAAGCTGTTGAGTCTCTCGATGAATGAGCGCCCTGACTTCCTGGCTAAGTTCTCCAGTCTGATACTTTGTCAAGTGATTGGCAGATGAGGCAAGCACCACTCTTCGGAATCGCTTGTAAAGCCTACCGACTTCCTCTTTACTCACCGTTCTAGAAGGGACTTCGATCATGAAATTGCACTTTTGAGTAAAGGCTGGAAAATTGAGTATCAATGCGGACTACTCTGTATTTTCGACAATATCTTTCTAGAAAAGCATCCCAGCATATCCTGAAAATGCAAGACTCGCCTCTACTAAAGCTACGTAATTTTACGGAGAGTTGAGCGCTTTGATTAACTTCACTTTTATTGACTTAAAAACGGTCTTTTAACTGCAAGAACTACTAGATTTATCTCATATTAAGCCTAGTTGACTGACAAATCTTTGCCCTTCATCCTGCAAGCCAATGACTCACAAAATGATTGTGGAGAGGATACCGCACCCTAACTGCCAAGATAGATTGCTTTTGCGATCGCATCCACCAGAAGACCCGGTAATGACCAGAACAGTACATTTATGGCAAACCTCTGAAAGCAATGACTCTAGCTCACGTCGTAACGTTGTTGATTTCTATTAAATCACTCTTCAATCGCAGGACATATCTTGTGAAATCATCAGCTATTGAACCGAAAGCCGAGGCGATCGATTCCTGTAATGGATGAAGTGAGTGACTAGTTTTCAGAATATTCTTAGCTTTCAGAATATTCATGGTCTCGATAAATTTCTCTATGTCAAGCGTTTTCCTATAGTGGACAGCAAGATACCTAAGTAGCCTTCGTTTAAAAGAAATGCAGCGATCGCGCTGCCCAGAGGCACCGTCAAATTATCAATTCCCAGCTTTGAGAAGGCTTCCAGTCCCGTTGCCAGCAGCGCCACGCTTACCGGAATCAGCCAGGTTTGCCAGCTATGCCCCTGAACTCCCCATAAAACCAGACTAGTGACCCCATAGCTTGTCAACGCCATAGCTAGAGAACCTTCCCAGCTTTTTTGCATTCCCATTAGCCTGTAGGGATGCTTGCCCCATCGCTGCCCCACAAGCGCTGCCAGACCGTCGCCCCAAGTCATGATGAGAATACCGATCGCCGTATATTGAGGAAAACTTCGCCAGAACAGCGCAATTAGTACCCCAATGCTGACCGCATAGAAAAAAGTGCCTAAGCTTTTACGCCCAACGCTGTTGATTCCTGGCAGAATTGGCAGGACATAGGACAACAGCGCCACAAGGCTAAAGACCACAGACGCAGCAATCCCCACCCAAGCGGGAATCTTGAGCCACCACGCCAGCAAAATAATGTTGCCCGTACCAATGTGAACTACTTTACGAACCACCTCTGGATCAGCAGTCCAGCGCTGGAGCGCCGCCGCCAATAGCCCCACAATCGCCAGCCATGAAGAAGCGATCGCCACCTGAAGCCACAGAGCAGGCGCAAAACCAGGGGCAAAAGTAGGCATATCCAAAAGCCAAGAACCAGAATCTAACAGCAACTTTTTATACGGGATGGAGGGATCAAGTAACGACGATATTTCTCACCAATATTTCTCACTGTAAAGGATCTTGCGATTGATTTCGTTTCCACAACTCTTTACTTGTAGAAGTTCAGAATCCATGCGATCGAACCCCACAACCTGCCCACAGATCCACAGCGCCTTATGCTGCTCATTCATAGCCTTATGCAGAGGGGTTTTGAGAGGCGCGCCCGTCCCATGCCGGGGCTTTGGGGGTATCCCCCAAAGCCGTTGGCTATTTACCCCCATTAGGTTTGTGGCACAATGAGATGCAGTCCATAGAATTCAGTGGGATTCAGCAGGATTTAGCTTACTCAAGTTCAGCCTGTTGGGATCACATACGAGACATAGTACAAGACACAGTACGAGACACAGCGTGTGATTGAGGTCGAAGTCCATCAACAGCTCCGCGCCTTTCTGCGAGAACAGGGAGAGCCATACTGGCACCATCATTTGACGATGGCGCGACTGGTGGCTCGCGCCTTGCGACTAGGGCGGAGTGCGCTGATTCAGGCAGGTGCCCCCTCCGGATATCACGGTGGCTATCGACTAAGCTACCTTATGCCCCTATTACTCTGGCAAGAGCCAACCCTTCTTGTGGTGTCCGAGACCGTACAGCAAAGATTGCTGATGGTAGAGATTCCCCGACTGCACCAATGGATTCCTGCCCACAAAGCAATTCGGACAGGCGATCGCTGGCCTTCAGATAACTTCCAGGGGTTGCTTATCACCTCTCCGCAAGCCTGGCTTGCCGATCGCCTATCCGGGACAGAGTTGTTTCCTAAAGATATTCCGACGATTATTGACAGTGCCGACAATCTAGAGACTTGGGCTTATCAGCAGCTTACCGCCCAAATTCAGCCCCAGGATTGGGATGACTTGATGCGGGCTTGCCCCTCCTATGCTGAGGCGATTCGAGATGCGCGTGTGGGATTGACGCGATCGTTCTTTCAGCACCCTGTTAACCCCTACAATTGCTACCTGATCGAAGCTTCGGAACAAAGTATCCTGACCCAGCTTTACCAAGTCTTGCGCCTGAGCTACACCTTAAGTCATATAGAAGATCGTGTGGAAGGTCATGCAGAAGGCTATGCAGAATCTCACCAAGACTGGTTGAACAGCAACTTTTTACCCGCCGTTTGGCAGCAGTTCGGCAAAGCGCTCCAGCAGACGGATCAACTGCTTTGGACAGAAGTTAACCGTCGCCAGGGACAATTCTCGCTTCACTGTGGCCCAGTTGAAGTGGCTCCCGCCCTGAGTCAGATTTGGTCTCAGCAACCCGTAGTTTTGATTGGTGGCTTTTTAGATCTGCAATCTGAAGCTCCCGTCTATCGACAGCGGCTAGGGTTACCCGACATGACCTGCCTCAAGTTTTGTCCCGATCGCCAGCATGAGCTAATCCAGCTTTATCTGCCCGATGGAATGCCTATGCCCAATACGCCTCAGTTTCAGGCGGCATTGCTCCAAGAGATTCGCACTTTGATTGGGTCAACGCATACCGCCCGTCAGGGCTTAACGGTGGTTTTGGTGGGCGATACGCCGCTTAGGGCACAGGTCGGTTCGGTATTAGCCGCAGAATTTGGTTCGCGGGTGCAGGTCGAAAAAACCTGTCTTGACGAGCAGGGCATCTTGGTCTCAGGTTGGGAGTTTTGGCAACAGCATCAATCTGTTTTGCCAGCCCCTCGGCTATTGCTAATTACCACGCTGCCCTTTCCTTCTCTAGAAGAGCCTCTAGTCGCTGGACGGGTTGCTCATTACAAGCGATCGCGTCAGGATTGGTTTCGGCTCTATCTATTACCTGAGGCATTAGGAACACTGCAACGGGCGATCGCTCCCGTGCGGGATGCCCAAGGCGTTGTGGCGCTGCTAGATAGCCGGGTTAATCATCGTAGCTATGGTCAGCAGGTGTTGGCAGCGCTTAGTCCCATGGCGCGGATTAACTACGTTGATGCTAGTATTTTCACGCCGCTAGAAGAGATGGGCTTAATAGACTGATATTTTTTGCCCTAGGAATTATGGGTGCTGCTGAATCTAGGTACGAATTGCCGAACCGCCCACCCTTCGGGAAGCAAGCTATACCCTAGCCCTTCTCCTCAGGGAGAAGGAACAAGAGTTCTAGCTCCCTTCTCCTCAGGGAGAAGGGCTGGGGATGAGGGCAATTCATACCTGGATGCAGCAACGCCGGAACTATGAATGCTTCTCGCGCGCTTAGAGCGATCGAACCGCCGACTTGCTCGGTTGGCTGACAAAATCCAAATCGCCCTCACCGTTCGGCTGAGCGCTCAGCCGAACGGGATGAGAGGCAAAGATTTATCAGCCAGCCAGACAGGACTGCTTCAATTTGGACACACAAACCCAGCTACTCAAGTACAGGTTCTAGGGGATTTTCTGGAATAAATTTCAGAGACACACCATTCATACAATAGCGCTGCCCTGTAGGAGCAGGACCATCCTCAAATACGTGCCCTAAATGTCCACCACACTTATGGCAATGCACCTCGACGCGGGTCATGAATAAAGAGCGATCGGTTGTGGTTTCGATCGCCCCCTCTAAGGGTGCAAAGAAGCTAGGCCAGCCCGTGCGGCTGTTAAATTTAGTTTCTGCGGTAAATAACGGCGTACCGCAAGCAGCGCAGACGTAGGTTCCTGGCTCATAAATTTTATCTAGCGGACTGGTGCCCGGTCGTTCAGTCCCATGCTTACGTAGGACTTGAAACTGCTCAGGAGTCAAGGTTTCCTTCCACTCTTGCTCAGTCTTAGCGATCTCAAACTCGTGATTTGCAGAAGTTGCCATGCGTCAAACTTTTCCTTGTACTAATGCATTTTTCATAGCTATCTTTCTTTATTCTAAATCGGTAGATCTAAATCGGTAAATTGAACCTAGTACATCTGCGACGGTTCGATCGATCGAGTTGAAACTTCACCTTGATACTCAGATTGATATGAATGTCGTGAAAGAAATTAAAAACATACCAACAGATTTCACGAGTCGTGAGGTCAATATATTTGCCCTATCACACCTCTTGAGACTCAAATAGCAAAATTTTCAGATCTTGCAGCAGTCATCCTCTAAATGATATGGAATGAGCTAATCTTTTTCAGTAAATTCAGTAAAACTCAAGGTTGAGCTTGCCTAACTAAAGGAGGATTTACAGATAATTTGTTTTGACTTTAACTTAGGATTATTAAATCTCTTGTAATGAACTCAAAGCTCATTTGATGCGGTTTGGGCAACGATTTCTGTTTGGTAAAAGTTTTGTGTAAGAGTAACTTCAGTCGCTTTCCTAAATGAGTGACCTATTCATTCTGTAATTCTCAAATCCTTAATATTCAACAGAGCAGTTGTTTGCAGGTGCCAACTGGATTGCTAAAGGTTCCTGATCTAACCAAAATCTATTCACCCAAAACCTATTCACAAGGTGGCGGCGAAGAAGCGACAGGATTGATCCATGAGCTTCGCTTTTCACTAATTATTCCTACTTTCAACGAGCAAGAGAATATTCATCGGCTAGTTCAACGACTCACTCAAATCTTGGATGCAGCGCTGCCCAATCGCTATGAGTTGATCCTCGTAGATGATGATAGTGCCGATCGCACTTGGGAACACGCTCAGGCTTTAACAAGCCAGTATGATAGCCTACGCGTCATGCATCGTCAGCGTGAGCGAGGATTGTCTACCGCTGTGATTAGAGGGTGGCAAGCTGCGCGAGGAGAAATTTTGGGGGTGATTGATGCAGATTTGCAGCATCCGCCTAGCGTACTGCTACAGCTATTGGGTGAAATCGATTGCGGGTCAGATTTGGTGGTTGCCAGTCGCCATGTGGAAGGCGGCGGGGGTAGCCATTGGAGCCTCACGCGCCGATTTTTGTCGCGGGGAGCGCAGTTGCTGGGGCTGATTGTGCTGCCTAAAGTCTTGAGTAGCGTTAGTGATCCTATGAGCGGCCACTTTTTGGTACGCCGTCGAGCGATCGCAGATATTTCTCTAGATCCTGTGGGCTGTAAAATTTTGCTAGAAGTGCTTGGGCGCGGCAGAATCGAGCATATTGCTGAGGTAGGCTACGTTTTTCAAGAACGTGAAGCAGGTGAGAGCAAAGTAACCTGGAGGCAGTATAAAGACTATGTTCATCATTTGCTGAGGCTACGCATTGCTTCTGGGCGATTGGGATGCTGGAGCCACCGATTCGATTTTCCGATCGGTCGCTTTATCCGTCATGCCTTTGTGGGATTCACAGGACTGTTGATCGATATGGGAGTGCTATTTATTTTTTACGACAGATTAAATTTGGGGCTAACTCGGAGCGCAATGGTGGCGGCAGAAGTTGCCATTATCAATAACTTCCTATGGAACGATCGCTGGACGTTTGAGGATCTTTCACGTCAGCAAGGTACTTAAAGACAGGCTTTTAAGGGCTTGCTGAAGTCTAACGTCATTTGTCTGACGGGATTAATTCTAAAGATTTTGCTGTTGAATCTGTTATTTAGTGGCTTGCATCTCAATCCGTATCTTGCTAACTTCTTAGCAATTGCTGCTGTCACCCTGTGGAACTTTTGGATTAACCTAAAGCTCAACTGGCGCATTACGCAAGTGAGATATCTCATCAAGGTAATAAGGCATTCTTCTTAATAGTTAATTTTTTGGGCTTAGCAGGATGCATT
>CASBQM010000108.1 GCA_949127645.1 Synechococcales cyanobacterium PMM_0036 | reverse complement strand
GCGTTAACCAGATGCAAGATTCGGTTAAAGAAGCTCTGATCCATAATTTGTACTAGTGACGGGGGCTTTATTCATTCTCCCTCCTCTGCTTATTCTTGAAGAGGTCTATTAGGTTAGAACTCTCTTCTCTGAAAATGCTTCCAACGGCGTATTTTCAGGGAGAGTGTTTTCGTTTAAAAATGCATTGTGGATGTATCAAAAAGACTGATACACAGGGTTCAGATTGATGGCGGTGCATTTGCAAAGGTACTTTTAAGACTTCTACTTTTGGGGCTTCTACAAAAGGGTCTGGCGCTACAAGTGTTATAGATTGACCTGACCATGATATGGAATCCTTAGAAACTTTTGCTACCTTGGCTCTTGCAATGGGCTAATATACTCAGCTATTAAACAAGATAGCCATTGAAAAATGCAGCCATTGCAAGGCTTTGGTAGAGGGCACAAGTTTTGGTGGAGAGCGATCGCTCATCTGCCCTCTCTGGTCCTACCTGTTGATTGCCCCCTCAACTACCCTTTAGAAATTAGCAGATGACATTCTCCATGAACTTTTCCAAATCGCCCGCTTTAGTCATTGTGGACTCAACGGTTGACCATTACGAAAGTCTGATTCAGGGGATTCAGCCCGGAGCCGAAGTTATTGTCATAAATGCGGCTGAAGACGGCATAGAACAACTGACTCAAGCTATTTCCAATCATACTGATCTTGACAGCTTGCATATCATCTCGCACGGGCGATCGGGCGAGATCCGTTTAGGAGCGATCGCCCTAAATGCCCAGACGCTCAAGCAGTATACGCAGCAAATTAGCACTTGGGCAAAGGCGCTAACTGCCAACGCCGAGATTTTGCTCTACGGCTGTGAGGTTGCCGCAGGAGAGACAGGTCGGGCATTGGTACAGCAAATTAGCCAGCTTACGGGAGTTAATGTCGTAGCTTCAACCACATTGACCGGAAGCTCGACCCAGGGCGGCAACTGGCAGTTAGAGCATATGGCGAATAGTGCAAGCAGCAAGGCGAACCTCAAAAGAGTCTCACCCCTTGCTTTTCGATCGCAAACCCTAGCAACCTATCCCGCCGTCCTGGCGATACTGCTCAGCGAAACCTTTCGAGAAGCTGATGTCACCGAAAAACCCTGGCAGTTTGGCATTGGAACAGGTACGGTTTCCGCAAATCCCTTCCTCACCGCCAGAGCTACAGTCGCACCCTCACAAACGGGCTTGCCTGGAGCCGGAACTGCGATCGACGCGCCGGGAAACGGAGCCTTGCGCCTGACGGGCGTTGCCAATAATCAGGCGACTTTCGCTATTTATGATCGGCCCTTTAGTCAGGTAAATGGTCTGACTATCACCTTCGATTCCTATGCCTATGGCGGCACTCCCTTTGGCGGCAGTAACGGTGATGGCATCAGCTTCTTTTTAGTAGATGGCAACAATCCTGTTCCTATCTCGACTGCGGGGGCTTTTGGTGGTTCTCTAGGCTATGCCCAGAAGCTAGTGCAGGGCATTCCTGGCATCGTAGGCGGCTATCTGGGCGTGGGCTATGACGAGTTTGGCAACTACTCTACTTCGATTGAAGACACGAGTCTGCAACGCCCGACTCCTGCTGGAGTTACTACTCCCGTTCGAGACTCGATCGCCGTTCGGGGCAGCGAATCGTCTCAATATGCCTTTTTGGGTGGCACCTCTAGCCTAGATATTGGGGTAGATAATCCTACGGCAACCACCCGTGATACAGCTCAACGCCGTACCCGCATTGACCTTTCGCCCACGGGCATTCTGACCGTACGAGTCGATTTAAACTCGGATAACGACTTTGCCGATCAGGGCGAAGTGGTGATCAACAATCTGGATATTAAGCCAACTAATGGTGCCTTACCTTCTGCTTTCAAACTAGGATTTGCGGGTTCCACAGGCTCGGCTACCAACATTCACGAAGTTCGTAACCTGGTCGTTCGTGATTTTGTCCCTCCTGAGATCATCATTCCGCTGCCAGGAGTGGTTGATCCAGAAACACCGGGCGACATTAATGATGGCTGTCTACCTGGGCGGAACATTAAAGGCAATTTTACTCCCAACCAGATTAAGGGAACGCGCAACAGCGATACGCTGATCGGCTTTGCAGGAAACGACCTGCTGCAAGGAAAAGGCTGTAATGATCGCCTGGATGCCGGATTGGGCAACGATCGGATGTTTGGCAACGGCGGCAGGGATACGCTCAACGGTCAGCAAGGAAACGATCGCGGTCTAGGGGGACGGGGCAATGATCGGCTTCTGGGCGGTTTGGGCAACGATACTCTAGATGGCGGCAACGACCGAGATGTGGTCGAGGGCGGACGCGGACGTGATGTTCTCAAAGGCGGCAGAGGCTTCGATACTCTAGATGGAGGGCGGAACGACGACCGAATTGACGGAAATATCGGCAACGACACGCTCCGAGGTCGCCAGGATAGCGATATTCTGCGGGGAAATGGTGGAAACGATACCCTGAGCGGCGGATTGGGGAACGATCGCTTGGGCGGCAACCGCAAACTGGATGTGGTGTTTGGCAATCGCGGCAATGATGCGCTGTATGGCGGCGGTGGCAGCGATACTCTAGATGGCGGTCAGGGCAATGATCGTCTGGATGGCGGTACTCAAGCCGATCGCCTCATCGGTGGTCTAGGCAACGATCGGTTGATTGGCGGCGGCGGTGCTGACGTGATGACGGGCGGCGATGGCAGCGATCGGTTCATCTTCAAATCTTCTCAGAAGGGTGTGGATCTTATTACCGACTTTCAGGTGTCTCGGCGTAACGCGATCGATCTAATTGACCTGAGCCGCATTTTTTCTAAAGCGGGCTATGGCTCAACCGATCGCTTTAAGAAATACGTGAGGCTGACGGCGGTGGGCGCTAATACCACCGTCCGAGTAGACTTTAACGGTAACGCTACTGGCGGATTTCAATCGCTCGTCACGTTAAACGCCGTCTCTAACGTCACGGCTAATGCTTTCTTGGTCTCATAGAACTTCTTGATCTCATAGAACTTCTTAGTCTCATAGAACTTCTTAGTCTCATAGAATGGAGAAAAGGCGCTGGATTTTCTAGAGCCTTGGGGGACGGACAAAATGTTCGTCCTCTCTCCTTCATTCAATCCTTGCTTTCATGAGTGCTTCCGCTATTCGACCTGCTGTGATTACCCGCATTTTGCCCGACTCGATCGCGGCTGAGATTGGCTTTGAAGTGGGCGATCGTCTTGTCTCTATTAACGGACAGGCTCCCCGCGACCTGATCGACTATCAGTTTTTTTGCGCCGATGAAGTGCTGGAGCTAGAGGTTTTAGACACCAGCGGCAAGTCTCATCAGGTCGAGATTGAAAAAGATTATGACGAAGATTTAGGGCTGGAATTTGAGTCGGCATTGTTCGATAGCCTGATTCAGTGCAACAATCGCTGTCCCTTTTGTTTCATCGATCAGCAGCCGCCCGGAATGCGGCAAACCCTCTACCTCAAAGACGACGACTATCGCCTTAGCTTTCTCTACGGCAGCTATTTAACGCTAACCAACCTGACCCAGCGCGAGTGGGATCGGATTGCCCAAATGCGCCTCTCACCCCTCTATGTCTCGGTTCACGCCACCGAATCTGAAGTTCGATCTCGGTTGCTCAAAAATTCCCGTGCGGGAATGCTGCTTGATCAGTTGCAGTGGTTTCAAGATCACGATTTGCAGATTCATGCTCAGGTCGTGGTCTGTCCTGGCATCAATGATGATGAGCATCTGGAGCAAACGCTGCGAGATTTGGCGAAGTTTCACCAGGGCGAAATTCCAGCCGTGATTTCGGTGGCGGTGGTGCCAGTAGGGCTAACGCGCTTTCGTCCGACGGAAGACGAGTTGATTCCAGTCACCACCGCCAAAGCTCAAGAGACGATCGCTCTTGTCCAAAAGCTCCAAACTCAGTTTCAGCAAGACCTGGGCAGCACCTTTGCTTGGCTGGCAGATGAATGGTTTTTAATCGGGCGGCAGGATTTGCCCCCAGAATCGCACTATGAAGACTACCCGCAGTTGGGCAATGGGGTTGGCTCGATTCGACAATTCATCAAGCAGTTTCACAAAGCCGCCAAGCGCCTGCCCAATGAAATCTTGCCATCGCGCAAATTTACCTGGGTGCTAGGCAATGCCGTCGAGCAAGCCTTTCAGCCGATCGCCGATCGCCTCAACCAGGTGAAAGGATTACAGGTCAACAAAGTCGCCCTCAACAGCGAATACTGGGGACAGGAAATCACGGTGACGGGGTTGCTCACCGGACAAGACTTGGTGCGGGTGCTGAAAGGTCAGGACTTGGGCGACGGCATTCTTCTGCCCTCGCTGATGCTAAAACATGACGACGATCGCTTTCTAGACGACATGACGATCGCGGCGGTCTCAGCCCAGCTTGGAGATATTCCCATCCGGCGGGTGGGCAGTATTGAGGAGCTTATGGAGGCTTGCGTGGGGTAACTCACGATCGAAGAGCAAATATTGAATCCCCATAACATCCGCAGTTCATGCCAGAAGATTCTAGTTGAAGCGATCGCCATCCAAACAGTCGCCTCAGGGACGAAGAGGAAACGGCTACAACAAGATAGTATTTGAGCCAGTAGCTTTGGCTCTCTCAGGTTCGACCTATCTCAGCGCGATCGATGCAAAATTTTCGACGGTTTTTGCGCTGGCTTATCCTTGGCGTAGTGGTATTCCTGATAGCTACTTCACCCGTCTTCGGGCAAATGGGTCAACTCTCACTACCCGCGATACAGCCCAGCGCACCAAAACTGCCGCCCGGTGTCGAGCGAAGTGGGGCGATCGAAACGGCTCCAGTGAACTTTGAGAACAAGATCTTGTTTCGGGTGGCGGCTCCCGTCGTGCTGAATCGGAATGCACCCAAAGGTCAGACTCTAGTTGAGGTGCGTGCTGAACAGATTGAAGCCAACCTGCAACGGATTATCGCTGAAGATCAAACCTGGGATGCCAGCGATGCGCGGTCTTACACCACGCTATTTGATCCTGAGAGCTTGCAGGTGCAGGTGGCAACCTTAAACAGTCAAACGATTTTGCTAGCAACCGATGCCTATCGATCGCAGCCACAAGCCTTATTAACCCTGACGGATGCCGATGCTCAGTATTATCGCCTCAGCATTCCTGACCTAGCACAGCGCTGGCGATCGCAGCTTGAGACTGAGTTAGCCCAGGCTTTGAAACGACGTTTGCCCTCGGCTCTGGTACGTCAGGGGAACCGCGCTTTCCAGATTGGGGCAAGCGTTGTGGGAATAAGCCTACTGCTAGTGCTGCTGCAAAATTTGCTGAAACTGCGCAATAAGACGCTCCGAGAACGGCAGAAAAACAAGCAGACGGACTGGATGACGACCGCGATCGCTGACTCCAAGACCTCAGATAGCGAAGCCTCTCGTCTGCATTTCTTTGTGACATTACAACAGCAATTCACTCTAGAGCGACGGC
The DNA here is from genome assembly GCA_949127645.1 of Synechococcales cyanobacterium PMM_0036. Classification (GTDB taxonomy): domain Bacteria; phylum Cyanobacteriota; class Cyanobacteriia; order Elainellales; family Elainellaceae; genus Drouetiella. The sequence continues at coordinate 498 of CASBQM010000108.1, read as the reverse complement.
TGGGAATTCTTTCGTTCATTACCTGGCTGCTGTTTTGGGCACAGGTTTCTATTTGGCTGGGCGGACTGGTGTGGATTCTCTATCTTTTCCCCGGTACCGAGGGATTTGCTCAAGCCATTTGGTCAAAACCGATCGCCCTAGTGATTATCTGGTTTGGCATGGGGTTAGCGAATCGCCTAGGAGATTTGCTGATCACTCGCTTTTCGCAAGCTTGGGAAAACAGCGAGTTCTTTTTGTTCGAGGACAATCGGCGGCGGGATTTGCGGATCTCGACGATCGTTCGTTCCGTTAAAGGGCTGAAAACTTTTCTGGTTTACGCGGTGGGCGTGGGCTGGGGGCTAAGCGTTCTGGGCGTTCCCACTAGCTCTGTACTAACCTTTGGGGCGGTGGCGGCATTAGCGATTTCCCTGGCGGCACAGGGTTTGATTAAGGATCTGGTGAACGGCTTCCTGATTCTCTGCGAAGACCAATATGCGATCGGCGACTGGATTGCGGTCG
>CASBQM010000107.1 GCA_949127645.1 Synechococcales cyanobacterium PMM_0036 | reverse complement strand
GGTAAGCGATTTATCGGGGCGAGGCGTTGGATGGGACATGGTGCGATCGCAAATTCAGGCTGCAAAAGGCACCGTCACCGTTAGCTCTATTCCCGGACAGGGAACCACCTTTATTCTGTCTTTGCCGCTGTCTCTTACCATTACCCGGCTGATGGTTTGCCAGAGCCAAGGCATGACTTACGCTCTATCCATCAATACTATTCAGCAGGTAATCTTACCCAAAGCTGAGCAATTGAGTCAGACGAACCAGCAGACAATTTTGTGCTGGCAGATTGACCAGACTGAACAAATGATTCCGGTCTATTCTTTGTCTGAATTGCTCCATTATTCGCATTCGATCGAGCCTCAAATCAATCTGCGCTCTCCGATCTTGCTGATGCGATCGCCCGACGGCATTTGGGGACTACAGGTCGATCAGATGATTGGCGAACAGGAGCTAGTAATCCGCCCGTTGGGAACGGCGATCGCTCCTCCTGCTTATGCTTACGGCTGTAGCATTCTGGGAGACAGTCAGTTAACTTTGGTTATCGATCCTGCGTTTCTTCTGCAACAGTTTCGGAGATTTCAATCTCATGGATCTCAGTTTCGGGGATCTCCATCTCATGGATCTCCATCTCATGGATCTCAGTCTCTCTCTTTCCAATCTCTCTCTTCCCAATATTCAGCCCATTCGATTTCTCCTACCGCGCTCACGGTTTCCAGTCCGTCGCCTAACCACATCCTGCTGATTGAAGACTCGCTGACCGTGCGACATACCCTTGCCAGAACGTTGCAAGAAGGAGGCTATCGTGTTTCCCAGGCGGGCGATGGTCTAGAAGCCTTTGCCTACCTCCAGCAATATGCGGATGTTCATCTCATCGTCTCCGATATTGAGATGCCTCGAATGAACGGCTTTGAATTTTTGACCCAGCTCCGAAAAACGCCAGACCTGAAAACTATTCCCGTCGTCATGCTGACTTCCCGCAGCACGAGCAAATATCGTCAGTTCGCCACAGAGCTGGGAGCCAACGCCTTCATCAGCAAGCCTTATTCTCCCGAAGAGCTTTTAGCAACGTTATCTACCCTCATTGCTGCACAAGACCTTGTTCTATCTCTCTAAGCTCCAAAATAAAAAATCTAAAATCCATGCCCGTTGTCACTTCACTGTCCCAAATTCCACCGATCGCCAAACCGGAGTTCCACAAACCGGAGTTTCATAAAGCGATCGCCTTTCAGATCAACAAACATTGGCTGGCGTTGCCTCCTGCTGCCGTTCTTCGAGTGATCCATAAAGCCACACTCACGCAGGGCATGGGATCAGCTCAACTGGTTTACTTGGGCAATCAGCCAATGCAAGTTTTGGATCTGCGTCCGGTACTTTCAGCTCTGAGTCCACCATCTCCGAGTCCGCTATCTCCAAGTCCGCTATCTCCGAGTTCGCCCTCTGCTAATTTGCCTTCAACTGCCGGACAATTTTTTGTGATCGCGGCTTCTGGCAAAACTCTAAGTGCGATCGCGGTCGATCAGCCTCCTGTCTTGGTAGAACTGCCTGTCGCGGCAACCCACACTGTCCCAATTGCCTACTATAAGGCGATAGGCGGCATTGCTAGCCATGTTGCAGTCGTGCCGCAGCTAGGAACAGTTTTTCTGCTCAACCTCAGCAGCATTTGACCCAGCTATAGTCCTGCTCGTTGTACCACTCCTTCTTCCAGATAGGAGCGTTTTGCTTGAGTGCATCGATCGCATATTTGCAGGCGGCAAATGCCTCAGAGCGGTGCGGACAGCCGATCGCCACCAAGACGCTAATCTCGCCAATGCCCAGTCTGCCCGTGCGGTGATGAATGACGACGTGAGTAACATCGCTCCAGGTTTGGCGGATCTCTAGAGCAATTTGCTTAAAGACTGCGATCGCCATCGGTTCATACGCCTGATATTCCAGCGCTATCACAGGTCTACCCCCTGTCTGGTTACGCACCATGCCGCTCATCAGTACTACGGCTCCGTTGGCAGGATCATCCGCTAGAGTATAAACTTCTTCAAACGAAAGTGGCGCAAAGGTAATGGCGAAATCATCGGCGGTTGAGAGGGCGCTGAGGGTAGCGATCGGATTCATTGCTGACTGTTATAGAACAATGAGTCTATTCTGACACGCTGGTTTAACTCCAACCAATTGCTTGAAGACTCTGTTTTTCTGAGAAAATCGAGTTAGGCAACTGGCACGATCGCTTCTCTAATTTGCTCGATCCGCTCCTGTAAGCCGTCTAAATTCAGGCGGTAGCTAAGGGGGTGGGCAATCAGCCGAGCCGTCGTCTCAAACAGCCGATCGATTTCAATCAAATTGTTGTCTTTTAAGGTGCGACCTGAAGCCACGAGATCAACGATCGCTTCTGACATCCCTGTGATGGGACCTAGCTCTACCGAACCGTAAAGCGGCACAATTTCAATGGGCATATCTAATCCGTTGAAATACTCGTTGGCGCAGTTGACAAACTTACTGGCAACCCGGCAGTGAGGCGGCAAATCCATTGACGATCGGTAGGGGCTGGAAGCTTTGACAGCTACCGACATCCGGCATAGCCCAAACTGAAGATCGACCAAGTGAGCCACCTTAGGCTGCTTTTCTCGCAAGATGTCGTATCCCACAATACCCAACTGTGCCTGCCCATACTCGACATAGACGGGTACATCATAGTTTCGTACCAGCAGCGCCTTTGCTGTGTGGCTTGCGTCCCAGATTTCTAGCTGACGGTTAGAGCTATCTAAAAATGCGCTGAAGTCTAGACCAATAGATTTTAGAAGCTGGATGCTTTCGTTAAGCAATTCGCCTTTGGGAAGGGCAACGGTAATCATCGGGTCAGAATCGTTAGGGCAGATAATAATCACAGACCTGAAGCTACCATGTTTTGTAGGGCGATCGCTCAGGTAAATAACCTATAAGTTAAGACACTACTCTGCTTTCGCGTCTTCGCTGCTTTGCCAGTCGGCACAATAGTCGTCTTCCACACCATAGGGGTGCATCCCGCAAATCAGTTGATTGCCGTTGTAAGTTTGCCCATGATAAAAATAGCAGCCTCGACAAACTTGGGGGCGCTGATGGCGCGGAGAAGGCGACTGGCGACTCATCTGCCGCAGTAGCTCAAGATAAAGGTCGGCATGAGCCATCCGACTTTTGCGCTGTCGATTTTGCTCAATGGCGATCGTCGTTGCCGTGAAGCTGGCAAAGCACGAGCCTGCCGCAACAGCCGCCGCCTGAACAACCTTATCGTTAGACCATAGTGCGATGGACAGCGCTAACCCAGTACAGATGCTGCCAAATGAAACTCTCTGGATCATTTCACTTGCCGTTGCGAGTTGAAAAATTGTGTGGAGTCTGCCTAGGCAGGAATTCTCGTGCAAAAATTTTCGTAGACACCCAGTCGTAATTCGGCGAATTTGATGAGGCGATCGCTCTCAGTACCAGAGCTACCCATCAGTTACTACTTCCACATTCTGCCCTAGCTTATCAGAAGAATCTCATAAGCCCAATGAAATTCAGATGAACTTGGTCGAGAGTTTCTCGTCACAATTCCCACCCGACTCTCACCCGCACCTCTCACCCGCACCTCTCACCCGCACCTCT
>CASBQM010000106.1 GCA_949127645.1 Synechococcales cyanobacterium PMM_0036 | reverse complement strand
CACCTGCTCCATAGCGCTTGAGCAATTCGTTTGCCTTAATCATAGGTTCGCCTCTTTATGGAGATGAAAAGGCAATACCTGACAGGTTGACTCATAGGATAGAGACAGATTTTGCGGAGACAGGTCTTGCAAAGACAGGTTTTGCAGAGCCGAGGAGCGATCGCCCTTCAGAGGATCTGGCTCCGTGATTTCGGGTAAATCCGCCTCTATGCCAATGATATTGGTGGCGCTATCATCCTGGGGTTCGGATATGGCGATCGGCTTGAGAGGTAGGTAAGAATAGAAAGGCTTGAACGATCGCAAAATTATCTGAGCCACCTGAATATATTCGTCTGGCTCCTGAAGCGACTTAGCAGCACTGAGCAGCCTTGACTCTAGCTCGTGTAGCAGCCTATGAGTTTGCAGCAAGATATGCAGTAAATCATCTAGCTCATGATTTTTAAGCAGCGAATCATGTTCAGCGTTAGATATGAACACTTCATGCATTAAGGAGAAAAGCAAGATTTTCACCCGCAGGGGATTGGCAGATTGGATGATTTCTAACCGTAGATCGAAGAGATCTGGAAGGGCTTGCTGCCGGACGTAGGCATACTCAGAAGCAGGCTGGGTAGACTGGACAGGGCGAACGATCGCCTCACCCATTACCAGCGCTTCTTCCATACCTTCCGTCAAGGTCATTTCTAGAGGCTCATACGATTGTGCTGCTGGCGGCAGCTTGAGCCAATAGAGAGACTGAAAGATCAGGCAAATTCGATCGGCGATCGCGCCATATTCAGCTTGTTTGCTCAAAGTTTTAGTCAAGTTGTCTAAAACAGCCTTAAGGCTCTCAAAGGTAGGCGTGAGGATATGAACTTCTTGAACTAAATCTAGAAAAGCCAGCTCGTTGAGGCGATCGGCATTGGTTTCCCAAACGTTTCTACTGGCCAAAATCAGCAGTTTTTTAATCCGAAGCGGGTCAGGATCTATTCCTAGCGTTTGTGCTACCGCTTCATAGTCTTTTTGTCTAGCACCTGTCCTAGGATAGGTTTCCAGATAGAGCCGACTGACTCGATTAATAATGGTATTTGCTACGAGGGCATATTCAGCCGACTTGTTGAGCGAACCCGCAATAGCGTGGATATGGAACTGGAGCTGTTCTAGCGTGGGGGCGATCGCTAGTAGACTTCGCACCAAATCTAAAAAATCTATCTGCTCTAGCCGATGTAAATTGGTTTCCCAGTTTCGCGTACAGGCAAACAAGAGCAGCTTTTTGATGCGGAGCGAATTTTGGTCGCTTGCTAGATCCTTTGTCACCTCAGTCAGAAGGGAGGAAGTGGCGTTGGGTGGAATGATGGAAGTAGCGAGAACCATAGGCTTCTGGCACAGGCGGATGATAGATGCTCTCTAGGCTAGCGTGCCCAATCATACCGCTCAGGTCATCCTTATTATTACTCATGTTTTGAGTTCTAAAAGTCTAGAAGCAGTATACTCACTGGCAAATCTATTCTTGAAAATAAGAGGTTTACTCAAAAACCAGCCTGTTATTTTGCCCAAAAATTACTCTAAAGTTCAGAAAAATACTGAGATGCACTTATTCATTAGGGGATTGCAAAGCATGATTTTGTCCGGCATGATTGAGCAGTTGTCTAGAAATATTGGAAGAAGAGAGGGAATGACATGACAGAAGCGGGAGTCCAAGTCTGCCCCACGTGCAAGGTCAAAATCATCAAAATGATTGGCGGCGATCGCGTCTTGTTTTCCACTGGCGCTCCGGGCACCCGCGCCGTTCTCTGGGCAAGGGTTTGTCAGTATGCCAAAACTCCAGCCTGCATCAATCAGGATCGTGATCGGATTGGCACCATTCAAGCTCAGGATTATTACCAGCCTGAAGCTCATAAGAAACCAGAGGCGATCGAATAAAGGACGCTTTCGATAAAACTTTTGCGGGCTATTTCGCCTTCCGCCGTACTAAACAGTGCTTTATCTGAAGAAGACAGTCCATAATCGGAATATGGAGAAATTACTCTTCACCGATAAAGCTGTAGTTAAAGGTCGCGCTCTGTTCTTGGGAGAGCGGCTAGATCTCAAATCACTGGAAACGACAGATCATTTGGCAATGCTGCCTCTGGTGGTAGGAGCGGGCGATCGCGGCTGTGCAGTGCTTTTCCGCTATGGAGCCGTAGTCCTGTTTGGGCTAGACCCGATCGAGGAAGCTTCTTTTCTGTCTTATCTAAAGCCGCTAGTCATTGAGCCGTTTGCCAAGCCTGAAACCGAAGAAGCGGTTCTGATGCAGGATAACGTCGGCGGACGAATTGAGAATGGCACGATTTGGCTGCAAGAATTTGATATTAGTCAGGTTCAGATTGTGGCTGACGTACTAGGCAAAAGCGTTGTGCTGGCTCACTATGAGGGCGGAACTGCCAAAGTTTTTGACCAGATTGAACCCTTTGCCGATAGCCTTCAACGTACCACGAGAGACGAGCGCTGGGGGAAAGAGCTGTTGCGACAGCTCGGCAGAACTTTGATGATTCAGCACAAGATTGTGGGACGGGTAGAAATTATTGATAAGCCAGAACTGCTGTGGGATTCGCCTGCACTAGAGCGGCTTTACGCGCGTCTAGAAAACGAATATGAGATTCGGGAGCGGCATACCGTGCTAGAGCGCAAGCTAGATCTGATTTCCCGCACGGCAGAAACGGTGCTGGATTTGCTTCAGCACAACACGGGCTTGCGGATGGAGTGGTATGTGGTGATCTTGATTGTGGTAGAAATTGTGCTGTCGCTGGTAGACTTATTTCTCGAACTCAGGTGAAGCTTCTGAAGTTCAGGGATCTGTCTTTTGTCTGAACCAGATTAGCTATTGCGATCGAGCTGCTTTTCAGTACGTCTAATCACCAGCAAGACAAAGATAGTAGCGATCGCCCCACTCAATGCCATAAACCACAGTCCGCAACCCGCCGCCACTCCCAGAGAAGCAGAAACCCATATCGCCGCTGCGGAGGTGAGTCCCTGAATTCTGACTTCATCAGGAGTCGTTCTGGATTTGGCAAAGATTTCTCCGGCTCCCAAAAAGCCAATGCCCGACACAATGCCTTGAATATAGCGGTTTTCGACTCAATACGAT
>CASBQM010000105.1 GCA_949127645.1 Synechococcales cyanobacterium PMM_0036 | reverse complement strand
GTGACAGAGAAAGTTCTGAGTTCAGTTCAGTAGGCGCAATTTAGTAGCAGCGATTCAGTGAGCGCCATTCAGTGAATCTTGCGGCGATTTCAGCGTTACGTCAAAGATATAAAAAAGGGAAGGCAATGCCTTCCCTTTTTTAATCCAAAGAATTAAATCTACTTAACTATCTCTGCCGCTTTTTCTTTAATACTTTTGACACTTTCTTGAGCGCCCACCGAGTATTCCTGTCCAAATTGGTTGAATGCCTCTCCTGAATCTCTGATGATGTTCTGAACACGCTCATCTAGAGGCACACCATCACGCGCTTCTTGTTCAAACTCTCCAGTTGTTTTCGGTCTTTCAGAATTGCGATCGGTTTCTCGAATCCGTTCACGCATCCGTTCACCCAGTGATTTATCAGACTGCATCTGGCTAGAATTAGATTCGCCCAGAGCTATAGAGCTAGAAGCTTTAGGCAAAGCATAAGCTGCACTAGAGTAGGCAGTTGTAAATATGAGTGCAGCAACTAAAGCCACAGTCAAACCCCGTCTTAACAGGGAGCGTACGCTGGAAATTAGATCTTTCATAAAGACTCCATCATTAGATTGAGAGATAGGCTGGTCGCCAAGACATTCAGCAAAGCATACCTTATCCCAACGTGCGGCTAAGGCATTCATATCTTCAGGTTAGCCAAGACCAGATCTCTTATCCTCTAGCCAAAGTTGTATTCTGATGTGTCAGAGATTTTTAATCGATCGGAATTTCACGAATCGATTCCCCTTCTTTAGAAAAATCTGAGGTATTTGGCTGAGGCTCATCCTCCCCAAACCAATCGTTGACTTTTTGCTTTGCCATATTCTTCACGTCGGGCGTAATGCACATGGACACAGCACCCAGCGCAGTAACCAACGTCGCTAAATCGTCAGCATAGCCTGTGACAGGCACAAAGTCAGGCACGATATCCGTGGGTAAGATGAAATAAGCTAACGCTGAATAAATCACCGTTTTTGCCCATAAGGGGGTTTCGGGGCGCTGAGCCGCATAAAGCAGAGTCAGCGCCTTTTCAATCACCTCTTTCCCCGCAATTTTGGAAAAATTTCTCAGTTTTTGCCAGAAGCCCTGCTCTAAATCGGGTACTGAGCCTTGCCCCACCGAATTTTCCGAATTTGTCATCTTAATCCCATCCCTTTAATCCTATTGACTGCCCAGGATTTGAAAGTCGTTGACCTTCAACCCAACCGCTTGACCCAATCTAGCCTGTAGCTTGAGCGATCGGGACTTCATCAAAGCAGGGATTTTACGAATAGACGAATACGGATTTCAGATCGCTCAGATTAGCTCACCTAGAGCAGTTAACTAGAACGATCGCGTGAAAACTCAAGGGAGTAGCGCTGTCCATCTAGCAAGCCTTTACCGCTGATCTTGTCTGGATTGGCATCTGTGTAGGTAATGCTCAAAATCCCAGAGGCATCGGCACTGCCGGAACTCTCTACCTGTAGCCTACTGGTTTGTCCCTCTAGCAACCGTCCGCCTAAAGTTATGCTGCGCCCGTCTTCTAGGAGCAACACTAGCGTCCGGTTAGACTCACTGCCATATTGGTAGGAAATGCTAGTAATACGAGCCGCCGATCGCCCTTCCAATAAAAATGTGCCGCTGCCGCGCACCGTATCGGCAAAAGCAGGTTGCACCATTACGACTAAGGGGGCGATCGCTGCTGCTCCCATGAATGCCGTTAACATTACTCCATCAAACCCTACCCCATTAAACCCTGTCCAGCCCTTTTGCTTGCGTCCCATATTCATATCCTAATTTCTGTCCCAATTCATTGATTTTACAAATTTCTCATTTTATTGACTTTAGATGTCTCCCCCAATCTGAGCGATCGCTGGCTCCGGTAAATAAAGCCGATCCTCACTCGCATCGTACTCAAATAATTCGGCATAGCGCCCCCAGTCTACGGCTGTGGCAAATTGTTTCTCAGCCTCTTCATGAGGATAATATTCATCCAGTAAATCCAGGAAAAAATCTGCCCGCATCGACTGGCTTTTCTTCTCTCTCAAAGTCTGCGCCATGCTGCTCAGTACTGGAACATTGTGTAAAGCCTGCTGTCGAAACAAATCTTTGCTTCGCAGAATAGTCGTGGTGGCGAAATCCTGCCCGATCGCCGTAAGCTGCACATCGCCCTGTGAAACCTCGGCAAAACCCAACAGCACTGCCGCATCCAGAATCGGCAGCAAATCATCCACCTCAAGCTGAATCCGATCTGCTAGCCGAGGAATATCGTCCCTGCCGTCGGGCTGATCGACAATCAGCTCTAGCAATCCGCTGATGCCCCCTACTCTGGCATGGGGCAAAGCCCGAGCATAGGGCGATCGCGGCGTAGAGGATACCGGAACCGCCACAGGCGCGGCGCTCGTCACTTCTGCATCGGGATTGGTCATGACGGTGTAGATGTAATCCACCAGCGCCTTAAAGCGATCGCTCGTCCGGTCATGCGATCGCGGCAGGTCAATCACCACCTCACCCCGCACCCGTCCCGGATTGGAGCCAAGAATAATGACGCGATCGGCTAAAAACACCCCTTCTTCAATGTTGTGCGTCACAATCAGAATGCTCTTAGAGGGAAAGGTGCCCGCATTCCACAGGTCGTCTATTTCCCCCCGCAGGTTCTCAGAAGTCAGCACATCCAGAGCGCTAAACGGTTCATCCATAAACAAGACCTGAGGTTCTAGCACAAACGCCCGCGCAAAACCCACCCGCTGCTTCATGCCGCCCGATAGCTCCTTGGGATAGGCACTCTCGAAGCCGTCTAATCCAACTAGGTCAATGGCTTTGAGCGCCCGCTGCCGCCGTTCTTCTCGCGGCACACCCTGAGCCTCCAGACCCAGCTCCACATTTTGCTGCACCGTCAGCCAAGGCAATAAAGCAAAACTCTGAAATACCATCGCCACATCGTTGTTTGCCCCGCGTAACGGCTTGCCATGGCTCAGCACCCGTCCCTGGCTTGGAGCAATCAAGCCTGCCATTGTTCGCAGCAGAGTGCTTTTGCCGCTGCCGCTACGACCCAGCAGAGCGACTACCTCACCCGATCGCACCGTGACATTAATATCGCTCAACACATTAAATTCCCCTTTACCGTCTGGCAGAGGAAAGCTTTTGTGAACCTGCTCAACAGCAATTAAAACATCGGTCGGCGGCGTAGCCATAGTCTGCATCGCTCCTTACAGGTTTTATTACAGATGACTTTTATTACAGATGATATTTTGTTTCTGCCAGATGATAGAGCCGTCGCCAGAGCAAGCGATTGATCCCCACCACAAATAGACTCATCATGCTAATGCCCAGCGTAATTCGCGGCCAGTCGCCGATCTCCGTAGCTTTAGCAATATAGGCTCCTAGCCCCGTTGCAATTAGAGTGCTTTGCCCCCAGGAAACTACTTCCGAGACAATGCTGGCATTCCAGGCTCCGCCGCTAGCCGTGACCCCACC
>CASBQM010000104.1 GCA_949127645.1 Synechococcales cyanobacterium PMM_0036 | reverse complement strand
GCTTCTGCAACCGTACACTACCATCGGGGAGTTTTCTTACCATTTAGTGGACAGTTTGGTTGCTTTCCCATTCTGCTCCTGGGGTCTCGTTGTAAGCCGTTTTGGGTAGAAAACTCATTGTCTGAGCAAGTTTTCCGAGGTTTTCAAGAATGAGAAATGTAGTAAACGCAATCGCTAATAAAACGTACAAAAAAACCAAACATGGCTTTGGCAGTTTTTTCACCAGCGGGTTCTCCGGATCGATTCGAACAGGAAGCGCCATCTTGAATTTGTTACTGTTTCGATTTCGAACACAGACTTAAATAGTCGGGCGTTGCTATGACCGGCTTTCGAAATGCTCATACCAAAACTTTCCGTTTCGTTTCGAATCGTTTTGCTTACTCATACCAAGTTGCTAAGATTTATAGGAAGATTTATACCACGCAATCGAACGATGAAGGGAGGAACCTGTCAGTCAGATTCATTTCGTCCTTTTCAAAGTTTTCTTCAGTCTCTCTAAAATGTCTAGCCTTTTCCTCATCACCCAAGACGCTGCCGCCATGCCCTCGACCTCGACCTCGGATCCGGCCACGGCGAAGACCCCCGATGCCGATCCGAAACCTGAACCCCTGGCCCGCGTGCTCAAGTTCGACTCCAAGAAGGGAAAGGACATTCCACCGCCTCTGATCCGGTCTGGCAAGGCCGAAACCAAGAAAGCCATGAAGGAGATCACCCAACGCCATCAAGGAGAAAAGCGCAAGGCGGAAAGCGACCTGGACACTCCGGCCAAACGACCGCCCCACGCTGTGCCCAACGCGCCCATGAAACGCAAGGGACCTGTCATCGGAGAACGCTCCCACACCTCGGACGGATTCCTCGCCTACAAGTTCGGCTGGGACCGTTACCTCCAAATCATCACCAAGGAGGACGGGACGGCTCGTTTCTGCATTGGTGAGTGGCAACTGGCTGCGGGTGGTGTCCTGGAGAAGTACGGTAAAAGCGTCGAACTCAACATCGACCAGATGCTGTCCCTCATCGCCTTGATGCTGGCCGGCCACACCGATGCTCCGTCCGATGACAAGACCATCCATGGCGACCCCCTGCGTCTGGCTCCGATGCGCCATCTGGGTGACAACCTCTACTTCACCTGGTCCCGGCTGTCCAACATGAACGTCGTCAACATCCGGACCTACCGCACTAACCTCCGTGGCGACCTCATCCCCGACTTCAAAAGTGGCGTCTCCTTCGGCGAAAAGACCTACGAGGGCTTCAAACACGTCGTGGTGTCACTGGTGAGTAAATGACTAATTAATATGCATTTCCGTTTAGATTAATTTGAACTTTGAGTCTAATTTAAATTGAAATTTTTAAACTTCTTGCTGATTTTTTTTGTTCGTTCTTTCAGCTGCCGCTGGCCGTCTACAACAACCACGTCACCGTGCCGGACCGCGAGGGACTCCAGTATCCGGGTCTCAAGGGTGAGCTGGCCGACGTCTTCGCCTACTGGGTCTACAAATGGCGCAAGATGGACTGCAGCGGTTGTGCCCCTGGACCGCCCGACTCCAACGAAGTCTACGGGATTGGCCACGTCTGCGGAGCGGTGCTGGAAGGACGCGGGCCCATGACTGCCGCCGAGTCGTCCATGGTCTTCGTCACCGTTCGTGGCATGCGGCTGGTGGAAAGCATCCTGCTCATGGAGGGGAAGCTGTCGCCCAAACAACTGGTGGAGGTGGACTTCCGGGCTTACCTCGACAACAACAAGATGTGCCTGGAGGAGCTGGTCAACAAACGCCTAGCTGCTGGGACCATCACCAAGGACGACCCGCTGGACACCATTCTCGTCAAGGCTTTCACTCGTATGCATTGAATGTTTTCTTTCGGCAGTGAGAAGTGTGTTGCTTGAGTGTTTATTTTTTGCGAGTTTTTTTTTCGAGTTCGGAGTCGAGTAAGTTTTCTCACTTTAATTCGGTAATCTTTTTCGCAACTTGACTGAAAAATGTTTTGTCCAGTATTGGAGTTTTCAAATCAAAATAAAAATTGACATACTGGCAAACCATTCTGTCGTTCGATTCGCGGTTCTCAGTAAACAAATGCAAAATCTCTTCATAACTTTCACCCAAACAACGATGCAAAAGAAAAAACATTGAAAACTGACCACAAACAGTAGAAAAATTACTCTGCAACTGTTGCGACTGCATTATGCAGTTTGAAAATGAATCCACGAGAGTCCGAAGATGCGGGCTGTACGATCCAAAGTCTTTTCCGTACGAGTCAAAGGTCTCGATGACGTCATTCCGGTCTTGGTACATGCCGATCCAGTGTGCTCCAGAGTCCCCGCTGCCGTCCGTGTTGACCACACATGATCCGGGAAATGGGCTCAAGGACCATGGCACTTGGTCAGCAGCAAACACTCCACGGAACGATTCATTAGTCACATCATTCTCCACCAAAGCATTCTTAATCTGCAAAGTATTCATTATGACAATGCAAAAAACAATACGATTCACAGATCTCTGATGGGTTCTGATGGGTACTGATGGGTTTTAATACTTACTTATGCCGAAAAGTCACACAGAAGTTGGCGATGGGCGTTGATCTCGATC
>CASBQM010000103.1 GCA_949127645.1 Synechococcales cyanobacterium PMM_0036 | reverse complement strand
GATCAAAGTACTGCGAGGCGCGTACTGCCGCCTGTTGCAATAGCACTATACCGATCGAAAAATTGGGAATAATTGCGCCGCCGATGCTGGCTTTATCGGCAAATTCAGCCAAGTCTTGAATTTGCTCTAGCGTCAGACCCGTCGTGCCGACGACCGGACGCACGCCGTAAGCGATCGCCGCCCGCACATTCTCGTATACCGCATCTGGATGGGTGACATCCACCATGACGGCTGGCACTTTCTCTTGCCCCGCCATTGCCAAAGTCGCCTGAAGGTCGGCAATAATAGGCACCTCCAACGCTCCACAGCCAATCACCTCGCCAATATCTTCGCCCTGGAGATCGCGGTTACGGGCGATCGCCCCCACCAACGTCATATCCTCTGCTGCCGCAACTGCTTTGATGATCTCACGACCCATTTTGCCAGTGGCACCGTTGACGACGACGGGAATTGGAGATGTCATAGCTTTCCTTGATGCGACAACAGTCATTCTATCAGGCGCTCTTACGTCACATTCCTGTTATGCCACATTCCTGTTATCCCACTGAAATAGGGTCTATTGGAGTGCAGTCTGTAGGCATATTGCCGATAGGAATTTTGATGGTGAAAATGGTTTTTCCAAACTGGTTAGCGGCTTCAATAGTGCCGTCCAAATACTCTACCATTTTTTTGACTAGCGCCAACCCTAGCCCAGTGCTGCCTTGATTCCAGCGATCGCCACTTGAAATGCGGTAAAACTTATCGAAAATTTTGTCTAGTTCTGCCCCAGAAATTTCAGCTCCTGAGTTGCTGATTTAGAAAGAAATCTAGGGGGCAGCAGAATGCACCGCCTCAACACAGATCTCACCACAGATCCCAATATAGAGCTTAAAAATAGAGCTTTTAAATTGGGCTGGTTTTGAGGTGGGTATGCGATCGGCATCAAATATGGCTTGAGCTTTAAATCTATTTTTTGAAAAATATCTCTTTAAGAGAGGTTAGGGCGCTTCAGCCTTCAAGCTAGGAATGTTATTTTGAGGAGTACAGACAAAACTCATTAGGGGTTTTAGAACTTTAGTCGTGTAAAAAATTAGCCTGTCATGCGAACGGAATCTAACCCTCAATTTGATCTTTTGCCCCAGGGTTCTGATCACAATCGCCTCAAGCGGGTGCTGAGTCATCTTAATTACACGCTTGAGCGAGATACTTTAGTTCAACAAACGACCTATGACTTGCGCGAAGCTCTGCAAATCGATCGCGTAGCTCTTTACTATTTCTATAGCCAGTGGAAGGGGCAAGTTACTTTTGAGGCATTGAGTTCTCCAGACTATTCAATCTATGGGTCTACGGGAGCTGACGGATGTTTTAACGATGAGTATGCCGAGCTTTATTTAGCAGGACGAGTACGGGCGATCGCCGATGTTGAGCAAGAGCCGATCGCCGACTGTCATCGTGAATTCTTACGTCAGATCGAAGTGCGGGCAAACTTAGTCGTACCCATCCTGACGGCTAAAGGGCTGTGGGGTTTATTGGCGGCGCATCACTGCCAATCGCCTCGGCAATGGACGACGGCGGATATCGATCGCATGAAAACAGGGGCGCAAGCCTTGGCAACCGCTCCGACGATCGCCATCAACTAGCCCATTTCAGAGCTACAAGTAGCAGCTTTAGGGCGTGACTCGCTCGTGGCAACGTCCGGCTTGTGTCAAAATGAGAGATAGTCATGTTTCTTTCACATTTTTAGGTTTAGAGCTGTGAGTCTTACGGTTGCCGCCCCCAAAGTCGCTCGTCGTGCTGTGTTTCCCTTCACGGCGATCGTCGGTCAAGAAGAAATGAAGCTAGCGCTATTGCTGAATGTCATTGACCCCAAAATTGGTGGGGTGATGATCATGGGCGATCGCGGTACGGGCAAATCCACGACGATTCGCGCTTTGGCAGATGTGCTACCCGCCATTGAGGTTGTGTCTGGAGATCCGTTTAATAGCCACCCCAGCGACTCCAGCATTATGAGTGATGCGGTGAAGCAGCGGATCGAGTCTGGAGAATCTATTTCGCTCGTCCAGAAGAAAGTGCCGATGATTGACCTGCCTCTAGGAGCCACTGAAGATCGCGTCTGCGGCACGATTGACATCGAAAAAGCCCTCTCTGAAGGGGTGAAAGCCTTTGAGCCAGGGCTGCTGGCTCAGGCAAATCGCGGCATTCTTTATGTCGATGAGGTCAACCTGCTAGACGATCACCTGGTGGACGTACTGCTAGACTCAGCAGCATCCGGCTGGAATACCGTAGAGCGGGAAGGCATTTCCATTCGCCATCCGGCACGGTTTGTCCTGGTAGGCTCTGGCAATCCTGAAGAAGGAGAGCTAAGACCCCAGTTGCTCGATCGCTTTGGTCTTCACGCCGAGATTCGCACGGTCAAAGATCCGGCGCTGCGGGTGCAAATTGTGGAACAGCGATCGGAGTTTGACCAAGAGCCAGAAGCTTTTCTAGAAGAGTACCGTCCTCAGCAGGAAGAATTGCAGCAGCGGCTAGTCGGGGCACAAGAGCGCCTCAGATCAGTGACGATCGACCATGATCTGAAGATTAAAATCTCGCAGGTTTGCTCGGAGCTAGATGTAGACGGGCTGCGCGGCGACATCGTTACCAATCGTACGGCTAAGGCGCTGACGGCACTTGATGGACGCACTGAGGTAACAGTCGAGGATATTAAGCGGGTGATTGTGATGGCGCTACGTCATCGTCTGCGTAAAGATCCGCTGGAGTCGATCGATTCTGGATACAAGGTTGGCAAAGTCTTTGATCAAGTGTTTGGAATCATAGACTCGACTCCAGAAATACCGCAGAACGGCAAAAAGTAGCTTCTAACCTAGGGGCACAAAGCGCCCCTAGGTTAGAAGCTATGCAAAATACAAGCTATGCAAAAGCTTGATGAGCAACGGCGGTAGGGCTACTTTGCAACATCCCATCTTCTAGATAGGTGACGCGATCGGCAACATCAATAATTCGAGGATCGTGCGTCACCATTAGCACCGTGCGATTGCTCTCTTTGGCAAGCTTGCGGAGCAGAGCAATGACCGCATGACCGCTCTGAGAATCCAGGGAAGCCGTGGGTTCGTCTGCCATGATGATTTGTGGATCTCCTGCCAAGGCACGGGCGATCGCCACTCGCTGCTTTTGTCCGCCCGAAAGATCGCGGGGATGCTTTGAGGCGCGATCGGCAAGACCTACCTGTTCCAGTAAGTGTAGGGCTTCCTGATGAGCTACCTTGCCTTTGGTGCCCTTCATTTCCAGGGCAATTTCGACATTCTCAACGACCGTCAGCGCTGGAAATAGGTTGAATTCCTGAAAGATAAAGCCAATAGTGTGCAAACGGAATTTCGCTAGCTGTGCGCGGTTCATGCGCGTCAGGTCTTGCCCCAAAAGACAAACGCTGCCAGCCGTTGGGGTGAGAATGCCGCCCAAGATTGAGAGCAGAGTCGTTTTACCAGAGCCAGAGGGCCCCATCAAGAGCTGAATATCGCCCCGATTCACATCTAGATCGATGTTCTTCAGCCCATAAAATTTTTGTGCGCCGTTTTGGAACACCATCTCCACACCCCGCGCCACGATCGCTTTAGCTCCAGTTTTAAGAGAGTCAGCCGCTTCCATGCCCTGACCCGACACCTTGATCGCGGGTGCAGTCAAATTCATTTGAAAGTTAATCGGTGTAGCAGTCATGATTACAGTTCGGTGGATAGGATGTTTTGAAGTAAAGACCAGGGATGGCAATGAAGACTTGACAGTGAGAAGGATTAAATTTGAACTCAAGAATCTGACTTTATCGTTCTGCTAGTATTTTTTAATTCTTTGTAGATAATTATTCCATTTACAAAAGCGATCGTTAATGACCTAAAGGCAAAAGGGATGTAACTTCATGGGATCTAAACACTTCATGCATCAAGATTTAAAGACGATCGCCGGATCAACCCGAGTCACTTTTTGAATAGCAAACAGAGCTGAGCCGACGCACATGAAAACAGTGATGCCAAAAATACCAACTGCCGCAATCGGGGTGACTAGAATCGTGATCCCCTGAGTAGCGAATGTCCAGGCTCCTAGACCCATACAAAGCCCTAGACTAGGGATATAGCCCAAGACCGACATGATCAAAGCCTGCTGGATGATAATGCCATAAACGACGCGATCGGGGACTCCCATTGCCTTCAGAGTAGCAAACTCCTTTAAGTGATCGGCAACCGAAGAGTAAAGAATCTGCCCTACGATGACCATGCCCACAATAATGCCGACCGTCGCCCCCAAGCCCAAAATAAAGCCGATTCCAGTGCGCTGCACCCAGTAATTTCGCGTCCGAGCCGCCATCTCTTGCCGGGTGTAGGCGAGAGTGTTGGGTAATGCCGCCTCCAGTTTTTTCTTAAGCGCCTGCAGGTTTTGACCGGGCTTTGCCTGAATCAAAACATAGCTTATGGCATCGGTAGAGGTTAGCGGCATAGGCTGAAGCGATGCCGGATTAGACCCTGCGGACTGTTGGTAGACGTTAGTGCATTGAAACTGTCCATTTTGCATCCGGCAGTTGAGGTTTGCCGTGCGGTTTCCAGTCGCGTATGCCTTGGCGTTTTCTAGTGAGCTAAACAAGAAGGTGCTAGAGGCGATCGACTGTGCGTCTGTGGTCAGCCCCACGAGCTTGACGCTAAGAGAACCAATGGTCGCTGCCTCTCCCACCTGAGTGTCTAGATTATCTAGATTGGTGGCATCTGTAATTACCGTGTAAGGCTGTTTCAGATCCGTTATGCTTCCTTGTGTGACTTCAAAGGGCTTGAACAGAGTTCCGGCAGGATCGAAGCCAAACAGCCGCACGGATGTAATTTTGCCTTGAGGACTGCGCCAGATGCCGCCTCCCAAGAGTATTGCCTCCGCTTTCTGTACGCCCTCGACTTGCTGAGATTGCTGAAGAAATGCGGCAGAGATCGGCAGAGTTAGCTCTTGCTCTACCATGTCTTTGCTGGCAACCCAAAGATCGGCTTTAGAGCGATCGATCAAAATACCAGTCGATCGCGTAAATCCATTCAGAATTCCTGTCTGAATCGTCACTAAACTCACGGCGAACATAATCCCCGCCTGCGCCACCAGCAGACGAGGGATGTCCTCAAATAAGTTTTTACGTGCAAGAG
>CASBQM010000102.1 GCA_949127645.1 Synechococcales cyanobacterium PMM_0036 | reverse complement strand
GTCTATCTACGTCGGTAATTTATCCTTTGAGGCAACTCAAGAGGATATCACCCAAATTTTCGCAGAGTATGGCACGGTCAAGCGGGTGCAACTCCCCACCGATCGTGAAACAGGTCGCTTACGCGGCTTTGCTTTTGTGGAAATGGGTGCAGAAGCAGAGGAAACTGCTGCCATTGAAGCTCTAGATGGAGCTGAATGGATGGGTCGTGACCTGAAGGTAAACAAGGCAAAACCCCGTGAGGACAGAGGTTCTTTCGGCGGTGGCGGTGGCTGGAGCAACAAGGGCGGATCTTCTCGCCGTTACTAAGTCTTTGAGACTTAGGCTGTAACTCTACCGTTTTATTGAGGGGCGGACTTCTAGTCTGCCCTTTTTTAGTTACGTGTTGTTCAAGCAACAGTCTGCCCGGTCAGGCTGTTGCTTGAGCTAGGGCTTTCTGAAAAAGGGAAGTCTCCTGGATCACTCATGAGGCAAGAGGGAATGACCCAAGTAATTCTTGGTGAAGACGAGGGAATAGAGTCAGCGCTACGCCGATTTAAGCGAAAGGTTTCTCAGGCGGGAGTCTTTCCAGATATGAAAAAGTATCGCCACTTTGAAACCCCGATCGAAAAGCGCCGTCGCAAGGCAGTAGCTAGACATAAACAGCGGAGAAAGAGCTTCCGCAATTAATTTCTCGCAAAAATTCTTTGCAGCGGCTCCTTTTAGCAACCTATTTTCAACTGAATCTGCTTCGCAGCGCTGTTTCTATAGTCCTCTCAATATTGTTTTAATGAAAATCCCAGAACTTTTAAGCCGATACTCAGCAGGGCAGAGAGACTTTAGAAACCTAAACTTGATGGCGGCAAATCTGAGGAATATCAATCTCAGTGGAGCGAACTTCAGCGGAGCAAATTTCACGAAGGCTAATTTATCTAAAGCTAATTTGAGTCGGGCTAATCTAACGGATGCTGTTTTGACGGGGGCTAATCTGACTGAAACTAACCTGATTCAGGCTAATTTGACCAACGTTACTCTGGCAGATGTTGACCTAGAACAGGCTGATACCCGAGGAGCCATCATTCGTCAGGTTAGCTAAGCTCAATGGTTCAGCCGCCCTGTGCTAGTCATGTCCTGACCTAAGAAATGTCCTGACCTAAGAAATGCTCAACTCACCCCGTTGCCTTGAACAATGTGTCTCAAAGTTGTTAAGGTTTCGACGCTGATTAGCCCTCGTCGATGTCCTTTCTGGTTAGACATCCCTAAGGCGATCGGACCGCCTCGCTTAGGATTGCGGTAGAAGCGGGGTGAGGCATTAATGTAAGTCATAGCGCTGCCAATTCCTAGAGCGAACTGGCGGCTTTCTTGGTAAGACTCTGTTGCCAAACAGTCTGCATGACCGCTGCTGTGGCGATTGATCCAGGCGATCGCGTCTTCCAACTGCTCCACGGCTTTAAAGGCGATCGTACGGTTCAAGTAAGCCTGATTCCATTCGTAGGGCTTAGCTTCAGCCGTAAAAACTTCTGGAAACTCTGCACAGAGAATGTCGTCACCATGCAGAGTATAGCCTTTCTCTTTAAGGCTGCTCCACAGCATGATCAGCGTTGAAGGGCTGTGATGGCGATGAATCAAGACCTTTTCGATCGCATTGACCGCGTCAGGGGCACTCTGATGACTGTCCAAAATCATCCATCGAACCATGTCTAAACTTCCAGAGGGCGACCAGTAGAGGTAGCAGTTGCCGATCGCAGTCCTTAGCACTGGAGATGTGGCTTGACGCACGACCTGCTGCACCAGACTCGATCGCCCGTAGGGAATTACCAAATTGACGAACTGATCTTGAACGACTAGCTCTCGAATTTGATCGCCATGCTCTGGCGGCAAAATCTGAATGCAGTCACCCGGCAGACCTGCATCTTCGATGGCAAGCTTCAGGGTTTCAGCAATAATCTGGTTGGAGTGGCTAGCCTCTGCACTGCCCCGCAAAATCAGGCTATTGGCGGTACGAATACATAGCCCTGCGGCGATCGCCCCCATATCAGGAAAAGCTTCATAGATAAAGGCAACTACGCCCAGGGGCGTGAGCTGGCAGTAGGTCTGACACTGATCGACCTGATAGGACGGAATGTTTAAGACTTGCTGAATCGGATCAGAAAGCTCAGCTAAACGCTGAAGGATTTGCCCTGCCGTCTGCAATCTTTCTGGAGTCAGCTTCAGCCAATCCAAAACTAGATCCGGAACAGCCATCTCTTTGCTGATCTCCAAATCGAGCGTGTTGGCTTCTAGAATGTCGTTCTGGCGCTCCATCAAAGCTTCCGCCATGATGTGTAAAGCACGGCTGCGATCGGTTCCTCGCAGGGTTGCTAGCTCTAAGGCGGAATGATAGCCTCGGTAGGCAGTGGTTGTCACAGGTGAAGCGTTCAAGTCTGTCCTTACTTTGACTAACGTCTACAGGCTAGCCATAGCATCCAGACTAGCATCATTGATAGAACCAATGCTGCTACCACGCGAAAGGTAATGCTATAGCTAAGGGGCGAATTGAGGGTCGTTAGCAGCAGTAAAAAGATTAAACCGAAAATGATAAACAGCGTTAAGGGGAAATAGCCCCGACCTAGGTTGGAGTGAGCGACATTCCATTGGTGCCCTGTCCAGCGCCAAGCCCGTTTGTAGGGATAGTGCGTTGAGAGTTGTTCGATCACATAGCCATTCTCCTGCACCACAAAAATCTGCTGACAGCGATCGCAGCCGAAAGCTTCTGTTAAGACGATCGGAGTCAGGCGACCCCGACGACGGCAGGGACAGGGATATTCACTATTGAGGTCAATCTTTTGAATTTTCGGATGTTGCACAGGTCGCAGCGACACGAGTGAATGGTCTGGGAGCAATTGGCTGGGAGCAATTAACCGGAATTTAAGATACAGAGAATGGTTGAAAATCAAGCCCTGTAGCCTAAATCTCTTTAACCGCTCTCTCACCCCGTTCAACACTATCCCCAATCTAGCTTAAACCTCGGTATTGAGGGCAGTGATTAACATTCTCTTTATTGAAAAGGAGATACAAAAGAATGTCATAACGTGGGTCAGCTCACTAGGAAGGCATCCATCCACACATTTATACAGGTTTAGAAATCAAAAAGCCTCTTGAAGATGTAGCTTCAAAAGGCTTCCTAGACTAAGCGGGTGATGGGATTCGAACCCACGACATCAACCTTGGCAAGGTTGCGCTCTACCACTGAGCTACACCCGCAAAATTCAGACTTTTCCCATATTGCCAGACCCTAACGGATTTGTCAATCTAGACAAACTTTAGATTTTAAATGAGTTCCTTTGAGCAATTGCAGATTGGACTCTAGTTTAGGAAGAGCGATCGCCTTTCGTCCCTAGAATTACACTCCTCCAAAGCTGGGCTAAGCCGCTTTGGAGTCCATTATCTCCCTGTTCTCACAAGTTCTTCTCTCTAGTCTAGCTGCTCAGGCAGAGCGCTTCTGAGTGCCCCCGGCAAAGTTTGCAAACCTGCACCCGAAAGCTGCGCCGCACCTGGCATTGCATTGCCATTTGCGTCATTAGCAGAAACATCTCGATCGCTGGCTTTCACCTGGTGCATGAGACTCGCCATCTCGATCGCATTCATGGCATAGTTCCAGCCATTATTGCTCTTGATTCCGGCTCGTTCGAGCGCCTGCTGCATAGTGTCTGTAGTCAGAATGCCAAAAATAACGGGCACCCCCGTCTGGAAACTGGCGGCAGCGATTCCCTTAGACACTTCTGCCGCCACATAGTCAAAATGAGGGGTAGAACCTCGAATGATCGCGCCCAGACAGATGATGGCATCATAGCGACCGGATAGAGCAAGCTGACGTGCCAACAGTGGCACCTCAAAACTGCCCGGAACCCAGGCATAGTCTACCTGCGTACCCTGTGGGTCGGGATCGATGCCGTGACGCTTCAAACAATCCTGACATCCTTCTAGCAGCTTGCCTGTCACCAGATCATTAAATCGACCAATGACGATCGCAAACCGCAAAGCGTCAGTCCGGGTAAACGTGCCCTCAAAAACTGTCATATGAAATACCAACTAGCTGAAAAGAGACTAATGAAAACCGTTAGACGAATCGCCTGTTCTCAGAGGCAAGGCTACTTTAGCCTAAACTACCTTTCTAGATATTTGGCTGCTTTTCCAGACATTGATTTCCAGACATTGATTTTCAGACACTAAATTAAATCAAGCCAGTTGAGTCAGGGTGCTAGACCACAAAGTAGTTAAGACCGCCAACCAATAGCACCAAAATTGTCCAAAGCCCTGAGCCTAGAAACAGCAGTCGCTTCGATTGCTCCCAATTTTTGGGTGAAGCATAGGCAACAGGAACGGCAACCACCATAATGAACGATACGGCGACCAGAGCCGCTAGAGCCAGTTGAAACAGAACAGACATTGTTTTTCCCTCCCAGATACAGCAAACCAGCACAGCGAAGGGGATTGATGATCGCGCTCTGCCAAAGCAATTTGCTCTCTATCTCTCCCTAATTAGTAACCTATCAGAAATTGAGGCTCTTATGACAGGATAAAGCTAGAAGCACAAAGCCGGAAGCAGGGTAAAACTCAGAGGAAGAACCGCCGTGGATTTGATGCTTACGCCGCCGATCGCCCGACACATGATGTCTTCTCCAGTTCGCACTATTCGCCCAGAAACGACGATCGCTACAGCGCAACATCTGCTTCTGCGCTACGGGCATTCTGGGCTGTGTGTGGTGGATGCTGATAAACGGCTGGTGGGCATTATTTCTCGCCGAGATTTGGAGATTGCTTTGCGTCATGGCTTTGGCGCTGCGCCTGTTAGAGGTCATATGGCGACGGATCTTAAGACGATTACACCTCAAGCAGAGCTGCTTGATATTGAAACGCTGATGATCACCTATGGGATAGGTCGGTTGCCCGTTTTAGAGAGCGATCGCCTTATAGGAATAGTCACTCGCACTGATGTATTACGGCAGACTCATCGGAGCAGGGCAACACTTGAGGATATGAGCCATTTGTTGCGCGATCGCCTCACTCCAGCGCTTTGGGAGCTTTTGAGAGCGATCGCCCATCAGGCAGAGCAGCGCGGCTGGCAGTTGTATCTGGTGGGCGGTGCGGTGCGCGATTTGCTGTTGACACTGCAACCCTCACAAATTCAGCCTATCCAGCTTCAAGATATTGACTTGGTGGTGGATGGATTTCATCAGGCGATCGGTTCCGCAGGGGTAGAGCTGGCTCAGGCTCTGCAAAAGATCTATCCTCAAGTGCGGCTGCAAATTCATGGGCAATTTCAGACGGCAGCGTTGCTTTGGCAGAACGATCCGGTACTGGGTTCTCTGGGAATAGACTCTCTGGGAATAGACTTTCTAGGAATAGACATTGCCACCGCCCGAACTGAGTTTTATCCCCACCCGGCGGCAAATCCAGAAGTAGAGACCAGCTCGATCGCCCAAGATCTCTATCGCCGCGACTTTACCATCAATGCTCTAGCGGTGCGGCTGACGGCTCCGGGCGCTGGGGAACTGCTAGATTTTTTTGGTGGCAACCTGGATCTGAGAGCAAAACAGATCCGCGTTATCCATGCCAACAGCTTTATTGAAGACCCTACCCGAATTTTTCGAGCCGTGCGATTTGCCGTGCGGCTGAAGTTCCAGATTGAGCCGCAAACTGAGCGCTATATCCGATACGCGATCGCTAGCGGTATCTATCAACGCATCCAGGCAAACGCGCAAATCGACAAAGCCCCCGCCCTGCAAACTCGTCTGAAGCAGGAGCTAAAGTACATTTTGCAAACTTCCTATTGGCAGGAGGCAATGCGGTGGCTGTCAGATCTGGGCGCGTTAGTCTGCATTCATCCTCAGTTATCGCTGAGTCATGAGCTATGGCGGCAAATGCGACGAACCGATCGCTGGCTAAAACGATTTGATCCCCATACGCCACACTGGCAGGTGCTTCTAGAGGCACTGCTGTCTGCCCTCTCGCCACCCGATCGCCTGACTGCTGCCCAAACCCTTCAGCTTCCGGCTGAGAGCTGCGATCGGCTACAAAATCTACCTCGGCTGCAAGATCAGGTTTTCTCCGCCCTGAGTCAATGCGATCGCCCCAGTCAGGTCTTTAAATTGTTGAGGGATTGCGATCGCACTACGCTGATTTTGTTGGGGATAACGGCTCCGCGATCGGCACGTCGCCCCATTTGGCAATATCTTGCTCATTGGCAGACTGTTCAAGCTCCGCTCGACGGCAATGATCTCAAAAGTATGGGCTACAAACCCGGAAAACACTACAAAGAAATTTTGGAAAGGGTGCTAGCTGCAACGCTAGATGGAGAAGTAAGCGATCGGGCTAGCGCTGAGAATTTAGTCAAAATACAGTTTCCGCTCAGAAACGATAAATTAACAAGTCAGACTGATCCAAAACTAACAAAACTGCAACCCTAGAATATGCCAATCTAAGAGAGCTGCCAATCTAAAGAGAGCTATCCACTAACAGCTTGTCCAGAATCTTCTAATACCCCCTTGAAAAACGAACGCGATCGAGAGGGTTTGAGGGGCAATGCCCATATACACCCATCCGTAACCATCATTCGTTAAAGGGGTATAAAAGGGAACTTGCTCTTGTCACCAGGAGGTTTTGGACAAAATCTTGAGTACAAATTATTTCGGGCATACGGTGACATTATGACGTTTTGCGAATATAGACCGGGTCTGGAAGGAGTTCCTGTAACGCAGTCCAGCATTAGCTTTGTGGATGGCAAAAATGGTATCCTAGAATATCGCGGCATCAATATCGAAGAGCTGGCTAGACTCAGCACCTTCGTAGAGACTGCCTATCTATTAATCTGGGGAGCGCTGCCCACTGCGGATGAACTTGAAGAATTTCAGCACGAAATTCAATCTCATCGGCGGCTGAAGTACCGCATCCGCGACATGATGAAGTGTTTTCCCGAAAGCGGGCACCCCATGGATGCTTTACAGGCTTGTGCGGCAGCTCTGGGCTTGTTCTACTCGCGTCGAGCGCTTGATGACCCCACGTATATTCGAGCAGCAGTCGTGCGGCTGATGGCAAAGATTCCGACGATGGTTGCCGCCTTTCAACTCATGCGCAAAGGCAACGATCCGGTGCAGCCCCGCGACGATCTGAGCTATGCTGCAAACTTCCTGTATATGCTCAACGAGCGAGAGCCTGATCCGCTTGCCGCTCAAATCTTTGATATCTGCCTGACTTTACACGCAGAGCATACGATCAACGCCTCCACGTTTTCCTCAATGGTAACGGCTTCTACTCTGACCGATCCCTATGGCGTAGTGGCTTCGGCAGTAGGGACTCTAGCAGGGCCGCTGCATGGAGGAGCCAATGAGGAAGTGATTATGATGCTAGAAGAAATCGGCACCGTAGAAAACGTTGAGCCGTATCTAGATAACTGTCTGGAGAAAAAATCTAAAATCATGGGTTTTGGGCATCGGGTCTACAAAGTCAAAGATCCGCGCGCCACGATTTTGCAGAGTTTGGCAGAGCAGCTCTTTGAAAAATTTGGTAGAGATGAATACTACGATATCGCCGTTGCCATGGAAAAAGCGGTTGCCGAGCGGCTAGGGCACAAAGGCATTTATCCCAATGTAGATTTTTATTCAGGACTGGTCTATCGCAAGCTGGGCATCCCAACTGACCTGTTTACGCCTGTGTTTGCGATCGCCCGTACTTCAGGCTGGCTAGCGCATTGGAAAGAGCAGCTCAATGAAAACCGTATCTTCCGCCCTACCCAAATCTACACGGGGAACCATGCTCAGTCTTATATCCCCATTGAAAAACGGCAGTCAAGTCAAGATGAGTCCTGCTGGAGCTAATGCGAGGATAATGCAGGATTCATTCCATCTCCTGTATCAAAATTTGGGCATTGCTGAATGTAAGTATAAATTGCCCTCATCCCCAACCCTTCTCCTCAAGGAGAAGGGAGCTAGATCTCTTGTTCCCTCTCCATTTGGGAGAGGGCTAGGGTGTAGCTTGCTTCCCGAAGGGTGGGCGGATTTTGCTGTTCATATTTCTATTCAGCAACGCCTCAAAATTTGTAACTGGACAGTGGTCAAACCTTGAATCCTTTATTCTCAAGACTGATTACTCCTCACGCTCTTTGCAGCAGGTGGCTCAGTGTATCAAGCAACTCTATTCGGGCTGCTTTTTCATAGGCTGCTTAAAGCTAAGCACCTGTTACGGAAGCATCTAGTCTAAGGCTGGCAATTAGACCCACGGCTAATCCCAGCATCGAAATCACCGTCAAGATAGTGAACGAGTGGAGGCGACTAAACCTGGCATTCTGTAAATCCAATCGTGCTAAGATTTCAGCGGCAATCAGCACGACAAAGTAACCTGTTACATTTGACCAAATAAAGGCGAACGTTCCTCCCAGAGAAGCCGCGAAAATCAGCGTAAAATAGCCTACGTCCGATTGCAACCATCGTCCAACTAGAGCTTTTAGCCCATTAAATTGAGTTGTCAGGAGAAGTGCTTGTAGCAATGTAAACCCCAGCACTAAACCCCAGGCTAAATAGGCGGTGCTAGAAAAGGTGAGAACCTGTGTAAATGTATGGGTAAAGAACCAGCTAAAGGTGGCGTAGGCAGCCAGGAGCAATACCAAAGAAAGCCAGGGAAACTTTTTTACAGGTCTCAAAGTTTTAGATTTAGGTTACGGAATAAGATCAGGTTATGGGATAAGGTTTCAGATCCAGGCGATTCTTCAACTATTAACGTTGATTTTAATGCAGAGCGCCCATAGATTCTAAGGCGAATCAGGTTGCTCGTTAGCTGCTTGCTTGACCAATTGAGCTAATTTTTGGGCAGCTCCAGCTTCTCCTCGAATTTGACGAAGTTTATGGCTAATCTGCTCCAGCTTTTCAGGATGATGTAGCCAGTCGATGCCTACTTCTGCTACTTGCTGAGGTTGTAAATGACCCCATAACTCAGGGACGATCGCCTCTCCAGCCCAGATATTGGGCCATGCCAACAGCCGGTGGGTACGCAAATACCACAAAAAACAGGCGTTGATGAGTTTGGCAAAGAGGGTGCCTACCCCCGGTAGATTGGCTAGCAATCCGGGCAGTCCATCCCAAGCGCGCATAGCATCAAGCTGTTGGGTGGGCAGCATCACCACCATGGGAACTCCTAAAGACCCTAATTCGGCTGTATTTGCACCGACGGTCGTGAAACACAAGCGACATTGACTCAGCAAGCTGTAGGCAGGAGATTCTGTCCATAGGGAGACCTGAAGCCCCTCAGAAGTTTTAAGGTAGGCTGATCCTTGTGTTTGCACTAGCTCTGCGGCAGGGTTGCCAAATGCACTGGCGATCGGATTTTGAATCGGGTCTGCAAATTTTGCTAGCGTGAGCAGATCTAGCGCGGGTGCTACAGGAATCACAAACTTTGTTTGCGGACAGATGGCGTGAAGATGATGGGCGATCGCCAAACACAAAGGCACGCCCTGAGCTAGCTTTGAGGGCTTTGAGCCAACGAGCAGACCAATTAAGTCCTGCCCTTCTTCTATCTGTAGCAGTTCAGATATTTTGAGCTGCTCGGACTGGAAGGCTGCTGCTTCTGCCATCAGATCGCCTACAACTGTGAGCTTATGGGCATACTTCGGCGCAACGCGATCAATTAGCTCTGGCTTCATCACGCCAAATCGATCGATCCAGGCGTGCCATCTCGTCTCCCATTCGCCATATACAACGGTGCTGTAGCCTAGGCGCTTGCCAATTACCACCGGGAAAAGCTGGTCGCCGCCTAGAAATACTACGACACCGCGATCGCGCCAATCCCAGCCCTCAGCCGTTTTCCCCCAAAGCAGAAACGAAAAAAAATGCTCTGCGCCCTGGACGCGATCGATTTCAGGATAGGTCTGAGCGATCGCCACCTCCCGACCGCTGGCGTTGGGGCAGGGCGACAAGACAAGAGAGATACGCATCTGCTGGCGATCGTCTCCCATACACTGCCGAATTGCCCGTACCACAGGTCTCACCCAGGTTGTGAGTTCGCCTGGACCATTCGAGAGAATGAGAATATCAAGCGGTTGCATAGTCGGCTCTACAGAACGGAGAAGGGGGGATTCGAACCCCCGTTGAGTTGCCCCAAACCTGATTTCGAGTCAAGCGCATTCAACCACTCTGCCACCTCTCCGTTTCCTATTGTACAAGCTATGAGACAAGTTTATAAACGCAGCGTCTCAGAACTTAGAACGGTTGACTAGACTCAAGTGTGGCACTAAAGCCCTGTTGCGAAGTCCATTGCATAGCGCCAGATTCGGGCATAACGTAAAGCTTGACCTGATGTTGTTCAAGCCAGGCTTGGGTTGGTGATTTATCTGCCGGTGCGACTTTGAGGGCGATCGCCACTCGCGGCTTCACCTGCTCCAAGATTTGGGTATCCAGCTCTTGTCCAGACCACCACAGCACGGTTGCAGAGGGCAAACCTCGCACGTTATGGGGACTGCTCCCCAATACCACCCAGTTTTCAGCGCCAATCTGTATTTGTAGAATTGAGGCATCAGGTTTGAGCGGTTTGGCGGTTACAGAACCTAGCTGTAAAGTCTGGCGATCGGCAAGCTGAATGAATCTGCCCTGCTGCGCCTCAATCTTTTTGGACAGCTCGGCACGGCTTTGGTTAAAGGCGAGCGCTTCATCTGCGGTCTGGGAATGAGCCGCGCCGTAGAGCATCTTTATGGGCACGGCTTCTAGCATCTGCTGCCAGTTTGCTAGAGTTGCGGTGCGTAGGGTTGGAGCGATCGCCCAATCAATTTGGTTAATGCCCTGCTGATTCAGAAAAGGCTTAAGCGTGAAGCGCAGATCTTTTTCGCTGCTGCTATTAATCATAATCACTTTGCCTTTGTCCTGAATCACCCATGCAGGATTGCTAGTCGGCAACACCGTCACTTTTAGCAAGCTCGTGGATGTTGCCCATGCCGGAACCGCCACCAGGCTAATGCCCAACCCTAGCGCCAGCCACCAGTGCCGATGCGATCGCCGCCACATCCACACCAGCAAAACCAGACCATACAGTAGCAAAACCTGCGCGGCGTTGATAGTGCCCACGGCTTGCTGACTGCCCGGAAGCTGATTGCCTACCTCAGCAATTTTGATAAATAGCCAGGTGGGATAATGC
>CASBQM010000101.1 GCA_949127645.1 Synechococcales cyanobacterium PMM_0036 | reverse complement strand
CCAGCAGGGGACGAAGCCCGTCCCCCACACCCCCTCCGCATAAGATAATGTGTGAGTGGTATGGGTCGCTTCGCATGGGTGGGCGATCGGGCATCATTTGCTATGTCTGGATAATCTGGGCATTGCTTGGGTTTAGGCTGGATTGCGGCAATGCCAGAAGATAGAAGGTGTCGAAGGAAAGAGGAAAACTGCGTGAAACTATTCTGGATGCTGGGCTTGGCGTTTGTTGGGCTGGAGGCGGCTTTGCTTTATGTCTCCTATTCGTCGTCGGCTGTGCTGCCTGCTGCTTCCGGTCTGCGGGCTGCTGGTTCTGCGGCAACTCCGATCGCTCAGCCTCGCTATGAAGTGCGATCGCTGCCTCAAGCTGAGGTGCATATTTTGATGATTCCGGCTAAGAGTCAGTATCGGGTAATGCCTGCTCTGTCTGATAAAGTGGCAATGCTGAAGGATTTTGCCGATCCGGCTGGGGCGATCGCGGTCATCAATGGGGGTTTTTTTGATCCTGAGAATCAGCAGTCTACGTCCTATGTGATGCTGCAAGGTAAGTCTATAGCCGACCCGAAGCAAAACGATCGCCTTACCCAAAATCCTAACCTGGCACCTTATCTTGACAAGATTTTTGACCGCTCGGAGTTTCGGCAATATCTCTGTGGTCAGACAGTTCAGTATGACATTGCGCGACATGGCGATGCGGGGCTTTCCAACTGTCAGCTAGTGAGTGCGCTAGGAGCGGGACCTGGGCTACTGCCTGAACTGAATTTGCAGCCGGAAAGTTTTCTGGAGATTGCCGATGGGGCTGTAGTTCGAGATCCCATTGATTACGATCGCCTGAGTCCTCGGAGCGCTGTGGGTATCCTGCCGGATGGTGGCGTGGTTTGGGTGATGGTGGCTCAGAAATCCAAGGCGATCGATGCTTCGGGGATGACGCTTCAGCAGCTTAGTGATTTTATGAAGTCCCTGGGGGCTACGAAGGCGCTAAACCTAGATGGCGGCGGCTCTGCTTCGCTCTACTACCAGGGCGAGACGCACTATGGCAAGCTAGATGAGCAGGGACGGGCGATCGAGCGTCCGGTCAAGTCAGTGTTGCTAGTGAAGTAGGCGCAGCTAGTATTTAAACAATCCTGAGCCTTTCACCTTGTATCCCGTCGGCTCCAAAATTGCTGCTGCCGCCTGTTTCCCCGAAATGGTGGCTCCCTCCATGCTGTCAATGTAGTCCTGCTGAGTATAGCTGCCCGCCAAAAAGAAGTTAGACACGGGTGTTTTTTGCCCCGGGCGGTAGAGATCCATGCCTGGATTTTCTCGATAAAGCGACTGGGCTAGCTTGACGACGCTGTACCAGGTCATATTGAGCTGATGTGAGGAGGGAAACAGCTCGTGAAGCTGCTTTAGAGCGTGTTGAACAATGTCTTCATTGCTCATCTTGACGAACGGATCGCCGGGAGTCAGCACCACCTGCATGAGGGAACCCTGTCCTTCGCGGTAATAGTCTTTGGGGCTAGTGAGAGCCAGATCGGCGAAGCAAGAAAAGTCGGCATCGGCGCTATACAGCAGGTTATCCATTCCGGCGGCATGGTCAAGCTGTTTCCTCTGCTCAGCATCCTGCAATTCTGTCACCCAGCCATCAAACCTCATCTGCACGGTGACAACTGGAACTGCCTCTAACTTGTAAATATTATTGAATTCTTTCCATTTGCGCCATTCTGGGGGCAAGAGCCGCTGAATGCCAGGAATATCACAGGCTGCAAGGTAAATATCGGCGACGATCGCCTCGTCTCTCTCTCCGTCAGCAACCACGATGCCTGTCACTTGGGTAGAGCCATCCTGCTCCTCAAACAAAATCTTGCGGGTCTGACGGCGGGTATGCACTTTGGCTCCCCGCTCCTCCAAGTATTTGAGAATCGGCTTGTGGATGTACTCATCCGGCGACCCCGCCAGCATATTCAGCCGTGAAGCCTCAGTCTTAGATGCAAACATCATAAAGATGGTCAGCATACAGCGCGCCGAAATCTGCTCGGTGTCAATGAAGCCTAGTGCCAATGCGATCGGGTCCCACATCCGCTCTAGGCTATGCTGAGAGCCGCCATGGCTTCTAAACCAGTCGGCAAAGCTGATGCGATCGAGGTTGCGAATCATCTTCATCGCCACATCGTAGCTGACTAACCCCGGCACAATTGGGCTAGTGCCCAGGGCGATCGCGTTCTGAATTTTGTCTTTAATCGTGAGTTGCCCGGTAGTAAAGAACGCCTTTAGCCCATGAAACGGCGCACCTAGCAGGAAGCGAAAATCTAGCTTGCCGATTTCGCCGCCGCGATTGACAAAATTATGGACGTGTTCTTTAGGCAGCAATGCCTCAAATGCTCCCACATGGCGCATCAGGGCAAACAGATTATTGTAATTATTGAAAAATACATGCAGACCCATTTCAATATGGTTGCCTTCTGCATCAATCCAGCTACCCGCCTTGCCGCCAACGAACGATCGCGCTTCAAATATTTCCACCTCATGCCCAGCGTCAGCCAGTTCTACAGCCGCCGCCAACCCAGCCAATCCAGCCCCAACGATCGCAACTCGCATTCCTACGCATTCCTGAAGAGTCTCTTTACGTATCTTAAAAGAATGCGACTCATTTCAGCCAGACGCTATCTGAAATTGCTCTGATTCTGAGGCGCATTATAGGGCGCAATTAGGT
>CASBQM010000100.1 GCA_949127645.1 Synechococcales cyanobacterium PMM_0036 | reverse complement strand
GCGCTCAACACGGTCTGCGAAGAGGCATCTTGCCCCAACATTGGCGAGTGCTTTAGTCATGGCACTGCCACTTTTCTGATCATGGGACCGGCTTGCACCCGCGCCTGTCCTTACTGCGACATTGATTTTGAGAAAAAGCCGCAGCCCCTCGATTCGACAGAGCCAACGCGGTTAGCGGAAGCCGTGCGCCGGATGAAGCTTAACCATGTGGTGATTACTTCCGTCAACCGCGACGATCTGCCAGACGAAGGCTCATCGCAGTTTGTCCGGTGCATTGAGGCGATCCGGGTCGCCTCGCCTCAGACAACGATCGAAGTTTTAATTCCCGACCTGTGCGGCAACTGGGATGCGTTGGCGCTGATCTTGCAAGCCCAGCCTGAAGTGCTGAATCACAATACTGAAACCATTCCTCGCCTCTACCGTCGGGTGCGTCCGCAGGGAGACTATGGGCGATCGCTTGAGCTGCTTCGCCAAACGCGCCAGATTTCTCCTGCAACTTACACCAAGTCCGGAATCATGGTGGGCTTGGGCGAAACCGATGAGGAAGTGCGGCAGGTCATGGAAGATCTGCGAAAGGCAAGCTGCGATATTTTGACGATCGGGCAATATCTTCAGCCCAGCCAGAAGCATCTGGGCGTTCAGGAATTTATCACGCCAGAACAGTTTGATGCTTGGCGTGAGTTTGGCGAATCCTTAGGCTTCCTTCAGGTGGTATCTTCTCCGCTGACCCGTAGCTCTTATCATGCCGAGCAGGTAAGAGACTTGATGCAGCAATATCCGCGCTGAGGCGAGTGTTAACGCTGAGGTGGATGTTAGCTCTGCACCGCTGTATCTCCCGAAAATCACCTTATGCCTTGCTCAAAATTTCCTCTAGCGCCTGTTTGATCAAGGGGTATTGATACTGAAACCCGGAGGCTTGAGTATGTTTAGGTAAAACTTCTTGCCCTTCTAGCACCACTTTGGCGGCTTCTCCCAGCAGCGCCTCTAGCGCAAAGTCAGGCACAGGTAGCCATGAGGGACGGTTCAACAACTGCCCCATGGTCTGACATAGCTCCCCCATCCGCACTGGGTTAGGAGCTGTGGCGTTATAGACTCCTGTCATTTCTGGCTGAGTAAGAGCCGCCAAAATCAGGTTTACCAAATCCTCGCGGTGAATCCAGGAAAACCACTGGCGACCTTTGCCCAAGGGTCCTCCCGCAAACAGGCGAAAAGGAATCAGCATCTTGGCGATCGCCCCACCCATGCCTAAGACAATTCCCGTTCGCAAAATCACTAATCTTGTGCCAGAGGCTTTTACTTTTTCAGCTTCGGCTTCCCAGTCTACGCAGACTTGCGCCAAGAAATCCTTGCCGGGAGAGCTAGTTTCCTCGAAGGTGGCGGTTTCACTGGTGCCATAGTAGCCGATCGCTGAGGAGTTCACCAGCACGGAGGGTTTGGGATTGGCTTGGGCGATCGCTTCCACAATTCTCTGGGTGCCCAGAGTGCGGCTTTCTAGAATTTCTCGCTTGTGTTCAGGTGTCCAGCGGTTTTCGGCAATCGGCGCACCTGCTAGATTTACCACGCCATCGCAACCAGAAATCTGCTGCTGCCAGTCGCCCGATTGCAGTGGAGAATAGGCAATCACTCCTACTTTGGGAAATGTGGCAGTCGGGAAAGCCCGTTTGGCGCGATCGGCATCTCGACTCAGCACCAGAACTTCATGTCCCTCCTGCTGAAGGCGATCGACCAGACGACTGCCCACAAAACCCGTTGCCCCTGTGACTGCTACTTTCATGCTTGCTTGATGCCGGAGAGATTCAATGTACTAGGTATCAGTATAGAGTTCTCTACGATCCATCCGGTGCCAGCTCCTTAAACAACTGACTTAGTACCACATTAGAGAATAGGAAGCCTTCTGGATCGGTTAGGTAGAGGTGTCGCGTAGATATCTCCACCCAGCCTTGACGCTGAAAAGGCTTTAGACAGGTGAGAATTTTTTGAAGCGATCGCTCTCCAAACTCTTCCGCTAATTGACTTAAGCTCAGCCCTTCAGCCAATCTCAAGCCCAACATCAACGTATCTAGAAGCCTTTCAGTAGGCTCTGTCACCGGACAATCGATCGTGCTGCCCCCATGATTTTGCACCCACTCAGCATAAGCCTGACGAGTGCGCGGTCGGGTAAAACGCTGGTGCCCCACGTAGCTAGCGGCTGCCATGCCAAAGCCGTAGTACGATCGATTTTCCCAGTAAACTCGGTTGTGGCGACATTCGTAGCCCGGTTTGGCGTAGTTAGAAATCTCGTAGTGCCCGTAGCCTGCCTCTGTGAGCCTCTGCCGCGCGGCTCGATACATCTGGGCAGTCATTTCGTCAGTGGGCAAGGGCTGAATGCCCGACTGGTAGCGACGATCGAATGCAGTGCGAGGCTCGATCGTCAGGTCATAAATAGAGAGATGGGTAGGAAAAAGGGCGATCGCTTTTTCTAAAGAGTCTTCCCAAGAGTCTAGGGTGAGGTGGGGCAGTCCTGAGATTAAGTCTAGGCTGAAGTTGGTCAGATTTACCTGATGAATCATCTCAACGGCTGCATAGATATCTGCTGCCGTGTGGGTGCGTCCACAGGCTTGTAGTATCTCAGTCTGGAAGGATTGCACGCCCAGGCTGACGCGATTAATCCCGGCATTGCAGTAGCCTTTGAGCCGATCGAGATCAAACGTGTTGGGGTCGATTTCCATTGAAATTTCGGCATCGGCAGCAATTCCGAACTGGCGATCGAGCGTTTGCAGAATTTGCTCAAGCTGCGGAGCCGTCAGCAATGAGGGAGTGCCGCCCCCTAGAAAGACAGTTTGGACTTCTGAGTGGCTAGAGCGTGTTGCTTGGATTTCTTGGCAGAGAATTTCAACGTACTGGGCGATCGTCCCAAATTCAACTTGTCCTTGCTGCCACTGAGGAGGGCGATCGCCTACTACCGCGATCGGAAAGTCGCAGTAGTAGCACCTTCTCCGACAAAAAGGGATATGCACATATGCGGCGATCGGACTTTCTGATGGAGCCACACTAGAAGCTATATTTAGCGCTGTAGCTGGGATGTTCATCTAAGCACTCATCTAAAATATCGATCTAGAATATCTATCCCAAAACTAATCCGACTTATAGAAATACTGACAGATAACGGATATCAAGGCAGAACGATATAATGAACCTGTATAAATCTAGGAACTGAGCCTATTTGTAGGCATGGCTTTGTCTGGCGACCCGTCTGTTTAGCAAATAGCCGGATAACAGCTACAACTGAATTCTTTGAAAAGGCTTCGCCCCATCGAAGATTAATCCGCTCCCAGATCTGAAGCACACCCAGACCCAAAGGGATTGGAACCATGATCGACGCAATTATAATTCTTTCATTCATCATAGCAGGGGCAGGAATTGGCTTTTACGGCGTTGACTTGCTGCCAGCCGATACACTCCAACAGGTCAACAGCCTAGAGGGTCTGAGCTTTGCAACAGGAGGCTTTGGGGGGCTGTTTGGCTTACTTCTGGGGCTACTAGCTCAGGCAACCTATCGGCGGGTTGAGCGGCAGGTGCGGGATATGCCTGTAGATATGCTTCTGAGTCGATCGGTCGGTCTGATTTTGGGACTGCTTGTGGCAAATTTAATGCTGGCTCCCATCTTTCTACTGCCGATTCCGAGCGAGTTTGCCTTCATCAAGCCGCTGACCGCCGTTTTGGGGAGTCTCATATTCGCCATCTCTGGGGTAAATCTTGCCGATGTTCATGGACGAACATTGCTACGAATGCTGAATCCTAATAGCGTCGAAACGATGCTGGTGGCTGAAGGCACTCTGAAGTCTGCTACGGCAAAGATTTTAGATACAAGCTGCATCATTGACGGACGGATTGAAGATCTGCTTAGCACCGGATTTTTGGAAGGTCAAATCCTAGTGCCGCAGTTCGTTTTGCAGGAGCTACAGCGAATTGCTGACTCCTCAAATGATCAAAAGCGGGTGCGCGGACGGCGAGGGCTAGACATTCTTAATCGAATTCAGGAGGCATTTCCCGATCGCATTATGATTCACCCGGCGGACTACGAAGACGTACCGACGGTCGATGCCAAGCTGGTTCGTTTAGCGCAAGATATCAACGGTTCGCTGCTAACGAATGATTACAACCTTAACAAAGTTGCCAGTTTTCAAAAGGTATTTGTGCTGAATATCAATGACCTAGCGCAAGCGATGCGACCCGCCTATCTGCCAGGAGACACCATTGATCTGAAGATCGTTAAACAGGGCAAAGAGCCTGAACAGGGCGTAGGCTATTTGAATGATGGCACCATGGTTGTAGTAGAAGAGGGCGGTAGCTACATGGGCGATGAGGTTTGCGTCATTGTAACGGGCGCATTGCAGACCTCAGCCGGACGAATGATTTTTGCCCGCCCAGAAGCCTCAGTTATGGCATAGCGCATAGTGCGTATTCGCCAGCCCAAACTTTGTTCGCAATGTAATCAAGAAGCTGCGGTACTGTATCGATCGCAGATTGATGCCTCTCAGCAATGGCTGTTCGTCTGTGCAACCTGTTTTCCCCAGGTCAGCCAAAACAATCCTCACTACATTTATGGCGGCACCTGGAAAGCCGAGAAGCGGTAAGCCCATCAGCCGCCCCCTAACCGTGTTAAAATCTGTATCGATTATGAACTCGTGTTGGAGAGGTTAACCCATTCATGGAAGCGGCGCTCTTAGCAAAATTACCTGAAGCTTACGCCATTTTTAATCCCCTGGTGGATGTTCTGCCCGTGATTCCTGTCTTTTTCCTGCTGCTTGCTTTTGTCTGGCAAGCTTCTGTTGGTTTTAGATAAGAAAGTTTTTGAGCTTATATTGGTTTACACATATCTAAGTTGAGGGGGGGCGATCGCCCCCTTTTTTTGTTGCCTCAGCAACTAGGAGGCTTGTAGCCTAAGTGACTGACAGAACCTCAAATCTCCCTCACCCCAACCCCTCTCCCGCTCTGGGAGAGGGACTTTAAACTCAAGAAACTTCCTGGCTCCCCTTCTCCCCG
>CASBQM010000099.1 GCA_949127645.1 Synechococcales cyanobacterium PMM_0036 | reverse complement strand
TTCCGACACCCCCGCCCTAGTCAGCCACACGCGCACGGTGCTGACGATGGAGAACGGCGAGATTGCCCGTCTGACGCGTCTGGGAGTAGAGGTGTATAACTTTGGGGGCGATCGCCTCCGCAAAACGCCGCAAACGCTGAATTGGAACCCCATTCTCGTGGAAAAGCAGGGCTTTAAGCACTTCATGCTCAAAGAAATCTATGAGCAGCCGGGAGTCGTGCGGGCGGGCTTAGAAGCCTATTTAGATAGCGAATGGACGGCGCGATCGGACAAATCTCCGATTCACTTGGGCTTGCCCCCTGAATTTTATGCCGACTTGGAGCAAATTCAAATCGTGGCTTGCGGCACAAGCTGGCACGCGAGCCTGGTAGGAAAATATCTGCTAGAGCAGTTAGCCGACATCCCCACGCAGGTGCAGTATGCCTCAGAGTTTCGCTATGGAGCTTCTCCGCTGACTCCCCATACGCTGACGATCGGCGTGACTCAATCGGGCGAGACTGCTGACACGCTGTCGGCGCTAGACATGGAGAAACGTCGCAGAACCGAGATGGGTGGAAAATTTCAGCCAAAGCTGCTGGGCATCACCAACCGGACGGACAGCACCCTCAGCCACTTGGTCGATCACCTGATTAACACCCACGCAGGCATTGAGATTGGAGTAGCGGCGACCAAAACCTTTACGGCGCAGTTGGTGGCATTCTACTGTCTGGCGATCGATCTAGCCTACCGCCGTCAAACGGTGTCACTCGATCGCCTGGAGGAAATCGTCACGGAGCTGCGCCAGTTGCCTGCTCAGATCGAGTCGATTTTGGAAGTGCAGGAGCGATACATTGAGCAGTTAGCGCACGAGTTTACTGAAACTCAGGACTTTATCTTTATTGGGCGCGGCATCAATTTCCCGATCGCTCTAGAGGGAGCCTTAAAGCTCAAAGAGATCAGCTACATTCATGCCGAGGGCTATCCGGCGGGTGAGATGAAGCATGGTCCGATCGCTCTGCTAGACGAGAAAGTGCCCGTGGTGGCGATCGCTATGCCGGGAATGGTCTACGAGAAAGTCCTCTCGAATGCTCAGGAGGCGAAGGCGCGAGACGCTAAGCTGATCGGCGTTACGCCGATGAATGATGCAGAAGCCGCAGAAGTGTTTGATTATCTGCTGCCCGTGCCCTCTGTAGAGGAGCTGCTATCCCCTATTTTGACCGTGATTCCGCTGCAATTTTTGGCATACCACATTGCAGCCCGCCGAGGCTTGGATGTCGATCAGCCACGCAATCTCGCCAAGTCGGTGACGGTGGAGTAAGTCACTGTATGAAACTCAAAAATCTTGTAAAGAGATAAAAAAGTTAAACAATCAATAAAAAAGTTAGACGGTGAGAGGTAAAGCAAGAGAATAATCAACGCCCATCTAGCAAAGCTTTCAAGAATTGTTTAACTTTTTTATGCCAGCACAACAACCCAGGGAGGAAAGAAGAAATTTTTCCTTAGTTAGAAGAGCTTGTTGAACAAACTGGATCTCTGAAGCAACAAAATAAGATACTCCAAAGGGTTCCTGGAATTGGTTCTGCTGTTGCCAGTACTCTGCTTGCTGGATTGCCTGAACTGGGGCAGTTGAGCCACAAACAGATCTCTGCATGAGTTGGGGTCGCTCCCTTGAGTCAAGATAGTGGGCAAAAGCGAGGAAAACGAAGTATTTGGGGAGTTCGAGCCGCAGTTCGATCGCTGTTGTACATAGCAGTTGTGGTAGGGATACGACACAGTCCAGTGATTCAAGCGTTTTACGAGCGGTTGAGGCAGGCAGGGAAGATTGCGAAGGTTGCTTTGACGGCTTGTATGCACAAGTCATTAATCATTCTCAACGCGAGGGTTAGGCATAAAACCCTGTGGCAATCAGGTGCAGAAGTGTAATCTATTTCTGTGTTCCCTTGACATCTAAGACAGTTGCTAGGGCTGAAAGCTTTACAGCATAAGGATTACAGCCTCTTGTTTTCATAGATCTATAGCGATCGCAATGGGTGAAACCCTTGCCAAATCTGGCTTTTAGCTAGATCACGCTCATGTAGCGGCAGAGCCTTTTTTCAACTCTGAGGACAACTCTGGCGTAGATTTGGGGTCTATCGCTATTGAGTTATGGTCTGAAACTCTTGATTTCTCGTTCCTAACAATGTCTAAAGTAGCCTGAACCCATCTAAGCATTTACATTGTCTGGCGAATACTCCCTTTCTGAAAGCCAGTCATAGCAATACTTTTGAGCTTAGCGTTATTGTTTACTCCGTTGCTAAATGAAGGCGTCGTTGCAAAACGGTGGCTGAAGCTCAAAGCCCCGGTACTCTTTGGAGCATCTTTTGAGCAACTAACATCTCAAATTGGGAGCGAATACCTCTTGCGGTAATAGGGGTAGAAACTACAACTCCTGCCTCGATGTTGCGCTGATGACCCGCTTCCGTGAAATTGGCTGAGGTAATGAAAACTCGCTCCTCATCCACTACCACACATTTTGCGTGTAGACAGGCATTGGAATTGCTCGATCGCTCAAGCGATCTTGGATCATGAAAAACCTCTGGTAGTCGTTGTTCATGCCAAACGTGTTTCCGAAAAGTTTCTGCAAACTGCCTTAACAAGGTAGAAGTAGGCGTTGTGTCAATACTGTTCGGTTAAGCCCCTGTTAAGTCGATCCGATAGAAGCGATGCTGGAAAATTTAGCGCAGGGTCTGAGTGCCCAATGGGTTCGGTTAAGTCAACGCTGGAAAAAGCCGAGTAAATCCTCGATCAGTGAGGCTAGAGGGCGGATCGGACCTCAGGTGATGTAGTTGTTTATTCCATCGAGTGGCACGTCCCTTAGCGACTGAGCAGAACCCAGGGGCATTTCTCAAGGGTCTGCGGCTGATGGCGGTGGATGGAACCGCATTTGACCTACCCGATACGGATGCCAATGCCTGGGTGTTTGGATATCCAGCGACAAGAGACGGAACAGCAGCATCTTTTCCGAAAGCTCGACTGGTGTTGCTAGTGGAAGCCGGAACTCATTTAATCACCGACGCATTATTTAGCCCTTACCCCATGAGAGAGAGAAGAAAAGCTTTGAAGTTACTGTGCTCTGTGGAACCCGGCATATTGCTGATGTGGGATAGGGGACTGCATTTATTCAAAATGGTCAAGGCTACTCAAGCGCGAGGCAGTCACTTTTTGGGCAGAGTGCCTCAGTCTGTGAAGTTTGAGGCTGTGCAACCCTTTGAAGATGGATCTTTTAGAAGTTGGATCGCTCCAGACCGTCAGTCGAAGAAAAAAGGAGCACAGCGGATAGCGATTCGGGTGATTGAATACAGCATCGAAGTGAACGGCGTAGAACAAACCTATCGCTTAATGACTGATTTAATGGATACCACGATGTTTGCCGCTTTGCTACTGGCTCAGGAATATCATCAAAGATGGGAACTAGAAAATACACTTGACGAGTTCAAAACTCATCTCAATGGGCGTAAAACCCCCATTCGTTCCAAGCATCCTCGCGGTGTGGTGCAGGAAATTTAGGGCTGGCTTTTAGGGCACTGGGCAGTGCGCTCTTTAATCAAGCTGCCCAGCAGCAAGGCTTATCACCGTTACGTTTGGGATTTACAGGCAGCCTCAGGGTGGTGCGCCGAGCCATGGCACAATTACACCCGTCAACCTCAGAGGAAATCCCCCTTTTTTAAGTAGGTTGATGGCAGAGATTTTAGATTGCAAGATCCCAGCAAGGCAGGGTAGAAGTAATCCCAGAGTCGTCAAAAAACCAAGAGCGAAGTTTCCAGCAAGAAAGCGAAAGCATAGAAGCGATTGTTCTAAAGCCGAAAAACGCACCTTCTCCATTCACAGTACTGCTTAAGGCTTAATCGAACAGTATTGGACTGAATCTGCATCTGCTAGACGGTGCTGAGGGCAGGTACGAGCTTCCAGTCTGGATGCTCTGGGTGGCTTGCTGGCTGTTCTAGACTACTGCTAGATAGAATCACCAGGGTTTGTGTTTCTGACTGGTCTAAGAGAATACGCTGCCCGTTGCCTAGCTCACATCCATATGCTATGGTCACCTCGCCTGTATTTTAAGGTTCAATAAAGTCGTAAAGAATTTCGCTGGGTTCATCCTCATACTCTTCATCTGCATACTCTTTATCTGCTTGAGATGGCGCAGAGGTTTTGGAAACAGCGGGATCGATCGCCTGTTGTAGCCGATCCTGAAAATCATCAGATTCCAGAAAGCCTATCAGAATTTCATCAGGTTCGTCTTCAATATCATCTTCTGGGTACAGATCTTGCATTTTATTCAGATGCTTGTCTAGATGCTGGGCGATCGCTTGATAAATAACCTGCTCGACGCTTTGTCCAGTCTGCTGAGCCAAATTTTCAAGATCGATCTGCCAAGATTGAGGAATGGAGCATCTGATTCGAGGGAGTTCAGTCATAAGATTTATGCCGGGTGAGATTTATGAGTCAAGGCGTTCTGGCAGAGAGCAAGGCATCTAGGCGATCGGCATAGCCCGTCAGCTCAACATAGCCTTTGCCTCGAATCGGCTGATTTTTTGAGCTGCCCTCAAAAGCGACTGCTCCTTCCCAATAGGTTGCCGTTGAGGTGTTAAGTTCTTGATTGGGCATCAGGGGTTTTGCCTGTAGCATTATATTGAGTTTGGGGATAGCGATCGTCCACTTTGCGGGATAGACCGCTCCGCTTTTAATACTTTTCCAAGTATCCAATACCTTCACCTGCCAATCTTGAGCATTTAGAGGCTCAGTTTCTCCAGTTGCAGCAATATAGGTTCCCGCAGAAGTTGACTCTAGCGTGCCGTCGTCGTGTCGCAGGAGATACAGCATTAGGGCTGAGCCGTTGTCAAACTGCATAGAAAACCAATCCCATCCTACGGTTCCAGCGCCGAGTGAGCTAGTGGAATATTCATGGTCTTTCCAGGTCAATCCTGTGACTTCATAGATTTCGCCGCCAACGGTAACGCTCCCGGTCGTGGGCTGTTGCACCAGCGAGTAGTAATAGGATGCGTTACCCGGCTCTAATCCTTTGACGCTGAAGCCGCGATCGCCCTGCAATACAGGCAAGGTTTGTTCAACTACTAGATCTAGCGCTACGTCTGAGGTTTGGGCTTGCAGCCGAACTTTACCTGGCTCAACTTCATTCGCTGACCAATCCTCTAGCCAAACCTGATAGGGGGATGCCGTCACGCCTGCTAGATCGACATTGCCCCGGCTGAACCGCTCGTAGGGATAGAAATGGCGATCGGCAATATCGCTGACCGTGAAATGTGCCGAGTAGACCTGTTGACTGCGCCAGTTTGAAGAGGGGGCGATCGGTCTCTCATCAGGCGCAGGCGGAGTCAAAGCCTGCCGAAAGAAAGTAAGCTGAAAACCAAACGGACGACCTTCTGCGGTTTCTAGATTGCCTGTGTAATACCACCATTCGGTCTGGTAGTCTTCATGTGCGCCGAAGTCCTGAGGAAATTTCCAAGTCTGCGGAGCCGTGACTTTGCGAAACTCAGCGGTATTGACAGGCGCATCTAGCCAGGTGAGCTGGGCATTGGCGGCAGAGGCAGAGGGGATGAAAGAACCCGCAAGGCTGATGCAGAGGATGAGAATCGTGAAGAAGAGTTTCATGGGTATCATTCCTGACGGATGGCGGTAGAAATGTTCATTCGACCCAGACGAATTGCCGGGTACAGTCCTGCCAGGAGCGCCGCGACGATCGCTACCAGCAACGCCTGCCAGAAGTATCTGCCCTCCAACGCCATTTGCAGCGTCCAGCCAAACGACCGCACGTTAATCACGTAAATCAAAATCCACGCAAGCGCATAGCCCAACGGCATGGCAAAAATACCCGCCATTGTACCCATCAGCCCAGTTTCCAACAGAGTCATGATCCCCAACTGACGCGGGGTCATACCTGTGGATCGCAAAATGCCGATCTCGCGGGTGCGTTCTAGCTGAAGGCTCATCAATGTGCTGAGTACGCCTATGAAAGCCACGACGACTGCTAATAAACGCAGAGCGTCTGTGATAGCAAAGGTGCGATCGAAAATCTCTAGCGATCCTTCGCGCAAACTGCGATTAGATTGAACTGAGAGACTTTGCTGACCCTTAAACTGTTCACGAATGGCGTTAACCGTGTCTTCAACAGATGCGTCAGGGGATACAAATAAACCCAGCGACGCAATGCGATCGTCATGCCAAAGGGACTCATAAATATCGTTATCGAGAATGATCGTGCCCTGGTCAGAGGAATAGTCATAAAACACCGCCAAGACTGGAAAAGTGCGATCGCCCTCTGGAGTTTCTAGCGTGATCGTCTCAGGATTGCCGTCCAGATTCTCTCGGATAATCAGCGCTTCTGAAATAATCGCGCCCTGTCCGGCATCCATTTCATCCCAAGGATCAATTCCCAAATCTGCCCGAATCCAGGCATAGGGTCGCTTGCCGTTAGACACGTCTCCATCCGCAGAAATCAGCTTCGCAGGCTTGTCGCGGGTTTGGTTATCAAAGCCGACGACTCGCACATCTGCATCGTTGTAGGTGACGGCTTGATCGATCCCCGGAAAGGTGCGGAGAGCTTGAGCGATCGCCGGATCAACTTTGCCTAAAACTCGGTTGGCAGTAGTAGTGGGCGGCGAAACGTAAATATCCGCCTGCAATGTCTGATCGAGCCATTGCACTACCGTGCCGCGAAACGAGCCAACCATAATCGACACGCCCACAATCACCGAGACCGACACCATCAGCGCCGCGATCGCCACCGAAGTGCGGCTGAGCGATCGCAAAATGTCTCGCGGCGCCAGCCGTCCGATAATTCCCAGTAGGCGACCGCCGATCGGCACAAACCCCTGCATTGTGACAGTCATCAAGGGCGGCACCAGCAGGGCGGCTCCCAGCAGCACCGCAAATAGCCCGGTAAAAGCGGCAACCAGTCCAGAACCTTGCCAACGCAACAGCAAAATTCCTGCAAGAGTTAGCCCTGCCCAGGCAAACACGAGCTTGGGCAAAAGCGCCTGAACTTTACCCTCCAGAGTCGATCGCTGAAGTGTCAAAGTCGGTGGTGTGTTCATGGCTTCTAGGGCGGGCAGTCCAGAAGCCAGCAGCGCTGAGGCGATGCCGACTACCAAACCTTTGGCGATCGTGCTGTTGGCTAAAGTCACCTGCTGCACATTCACCACAAAGTAAAAGTCATTAATCGTCTGCGTGATCAAGCCCACAATGCTACGCCCTAGCACAATGCCTAACCCCACGCCCAGAGCTGAACCAATGACGCTAAACAGAGCTGCCTCACCCAAAATTAGGGTAAACAACTGTCCCTGAGTCACGCCCAAGCAGCGCAAAATTCCGAAGAGGGGGCGGCGCTGAATCACGCTAAAGGTGACGGTGTTATAAATTAAAAACATACCGACGACGAGCGCCAGCAAACTCAGAGCTGCAAGGTTTAGCTCGAAAGCCGCCGTCATCTGCTGCACTGCATTTTTCTGAGCTTCTGCCGTTTCTAGCTTGATTCCAGCGGGCAGCAAGGAGG
Source organism: Synechococcales cyanobacterium PMM_0036 (assembly GCA_949127645.1). Lineage (GTDB taxonomy): Bacteria > Cyanobacteriota > Cyanobacteriia > Elainellales > Elainellaceae > Drouetiella. Next base: position 242 of record CASBQM010000099.1, on the reverse strand, counting down.
CGATCGTCTCCAGATCTTCCGGCTCTTGCACAATCAAATCAATTTCGCTGAGGGTGCCCACCTGTCCCAGAATTTCTTGTGCGGTGGCAATATCTGCAAACAAAAAGTTGCTTAATGCCCGTCGGTTCAGAGAATCGCTAGTTTCTAGAATGCCCGCCAGCGTCGCCGTCCGAGCCTGTCCAGCAACATCTAAATTGAGCGTCGCACCTAAGACAAGATGATAGTGTTCAGCAACTTCTTTG
>CASBQM010000098.1 GCA_949127645.1 Synechococcales cyanobacterium PMM_0036 | reverse complement strand
GAACCGTGAGCATGAGAGGCTGTGTGTGAGTAGGGTGCTGTGTGTGAGTGGGGTGCTGTGTGTGAGTGGGGTGCTGTGTGTAAATGCGGAGTCTGGCTAGATTGCTCCAGAAGGCTAGATTGCTCTAGAAGGCTAGATTGTGCAAGAGGAATGCCCTCAGCCTCTCCCCCCTCCTGGATGCCGCTTGCCAAATCGACATGGACTTTAGTCGCCTGCTGCCCATTACGGTGTACTAGCTCTGCCCATAGCCTAAACTCATCCGTAATTCCTAGAAGCTTTAACTTCTCAATCAAATACTCTAATGGCACGCCTGCATGAACCAGCGCTCCGAGGCACATATCTCCCGCAATTCCAGTTGGACACTCTAGATAGGCAATTTTTGTCATATTTATAAAGTCTTTATCTAATTAAAGTTGCGGTACTTAGAGATGTAACTAATACGCTGTAGTTTTCTATACGAGGTATGTTTTATAAAGACGCAGCCCGCAGTAAGACTTTCTCAAAACATACTCGATTTAGAACATTATCTAAAGACTCTTGTATCAAGAGCAAGAAGCTTTAAGGAGAGAATAATGGCTACTGTGCATCAGATTCATCCAGATAGTCCTCAAACGCGAACCATTGGCATTGTTCGAGATGCACTGCGGCAGGGTGCAGTCATGCTGTATCCCACAGATACGGTCTATGCGATCGGCTGTGATCTCAATGCCCGATCGGCGATCGATCGCGTCCGCCGCATCAAGCAACTTTCAAATGACAAGCCGCTAACATTTCTTTGTCCTTCACTCTCCAATGTCTCCGAATATGCCGTAGTCAGCGACTCTGCCTATCGTCTGATTCGCCGATTGGTTCCAGGTCCTTACACTTTTTTGCTACCAGCTACCAAGCTAGTGCCTCGGCTAGTGATGAACCCTAAGCGCAAAACGACGGGCATCCGCGTGCCCAATCATGCCATCTCTCAAGCCCTGTTACAGGCACTTGGTAATCCTATCATTTCAACCTCTGCCCCCAGCGCCCTGGGAACGCAGGACAGCTATATTTCTCCTGCCGAACTCTTTGATCACTTTGAAAAATTGGTAGACATCATTATTGATGACGAATCGACGATCGGTTCTCAGGTGTCTACCATTCTTGATTTGACTGAAGTCGAACCCGTTGTGGTTCGTAAGGGCTTGGGATGGGAGGCGATCGCTGATTGGATCACGGACTCCGCCTAAATAAAGTCGGTTCACTCAAAATAAGCTGTCCATACCGCCTGAGAAACTGTCTACTTCAAAGGGCAAAATCTCGCTTTTGGTCTGGGCTGGGGCGATCGCTCCCCAGCATAAGCTCAACATAGGCTCAACATAGGGCTTACTCGGCACAAGCATTCGCTTTTCCCACTATGAGGCAACTGCTTTTATCCCACAAATTGCTAAATCAGGAAACCATTTGAGAAAGTGCCACAGCAAAACAGGAGAATCCCCGTAGTTTGAATCTGCATGGGTGTAGAGAAAGTACAGCGGGGCAGAAACAACTATTCAAATTTTGAGTTCTAAGGTCTTAGACAGGCTCAATGTCAAACTCGTTACGTCGTCGAACCTATTAGCATCTCGTTTGTGAGTCTGCCCCCTGCTGCCGTCGTGCACTACCACTTAAGTAACCCATGAACCGTGAACCCGCGAACTCCCCCCGTTCTTTTACTCCAACGTCACTCAGCGATAGCGACTCCCGCTTTCGTGTATCGGTAGGGCTGCATATGGAAAATCAGGCGACGATCGCTCCCACTGAACTAGATTCTGCCCAATTAGATTCGAGTCCGGTGGAAGCTGAAATTTTAAAGCTAGTTCAACTTCTGCTCAACGAATTTCAGGCAGAGCTGCCTGCGCTATCTAGCAATGTGCGATCGGTGATGACTCGCATTGCCATTGAGGTCGATCGGATTTGCAGTAAAAGCGATCGCATTCAAAGCTCTGGACAAATCCAAACCTGGCAAATCACCCTTGCTAAACATCGACTACAAAAATGCCTGAGCTACTATAGCCTTGGCTCTCGGCGCGGCAGAGTTGATCTCCATAGCCATCTCAGTACGATGGTCTATCGCCATATTGTCATTGGGCAATCGCAAATGGGGTTTTCAGCGCGCTATGGGCTAATTGAAGACTTTCTGCAAGGATTTTACATCGAGGCTTTAAAGGCGTTTCGGCGAGAGAATGAGCTAACTCTAGAATATAGTCCTCGTACCCGACTGGAGCTAGCGGAGTACATGGCTTTTACCGAACATTATGCCAAACGCCGCATTAGTTTACCCGGACGGCGCAGCCAGCAGCTTGTGGTGCTGCGTGCCCAAGGCTTTGCTCACCGTCAGCCACCCGAAACAACGCTAGACCTTGAGCTAGCCGTAGAATCTGCCAAAGGCGAAGATGCCGAAATACATAGCCGATCGCCCGTGATGCAGCAGGTGAGAGAGCAAATGGTGGCGGATACAATTGATCCCACAGACTCGGTGGTGCGCGATCGCGTCATTAGCGAACTCACCGCCTATCTAGAATCTCAGGGACAAACTGACTGCGTTAATTACCTGACCCTGAAACTGCAAGACCTCTCAGCTCCCGAAATTGATGAGATCTTGGGGCTATCCACTCGCCAGAGAGACTATCTTCAGCAACGCTTTAAGTACCATGTAGAAAAATTTTCTCGATCGCACCGCTGGCAGTTGGTTCACCAGTGGTTAGGAGCCGATCTGGATCAAAATTTAGGAATGCCGCAGCAGCAGTGGCAAATTTTCACTCAGCAGCTTGACCCAGAACAGCAGCAGCTTTTGCAGCTTAAAGGCAGTAAGGCAACCGATCAGGAAATTGCTAAAGCACTGCGCTGTACGCCCAAACAGGTGCATAAGCGATGGGTACGTTTACTAGAGCTAGCGTGGCAAGCTCGAAATAGCAGCATGATAGAAAAAAATAGCGGCGATAGTCCGGCTTAGACAAGGACGGATGTTCATGATCCCATTGCTTGTAAAATCGCTGTCTAAAAATTGCAGACCCAAACTGCGGCTTTAAACTCGCAGACAATGGGGCAATTGTCGGCTAAGATTTACAAGGCAACGGATGTGCCTTATTTCTGAGCATTTTGCTTTCGAGCAACGCTGTTGGGTGGTTGCCTACTCTAAATCTACCAAGCAATCTACTAAGCATATCTACTCAGCACATCTACCAAGTGCAGTCTTTATCAGGTGCATCTTTACAAGAACCGCTAACCTTCTTGAAAGTGTCTACCCCACGCAATACAGATATCTGCAATACGGCGAAAGCATAGGGTTTTCTGCTATTGTTTGAGCGATTCATTGTTAGAGGCGCACTCACATACTTTGCTTAGCTGCGTTTCTTCCTCTATCCTTAGTTGGGTGCATTGCGCATTCTCATTCATGGCAGGTTTAGGGCAGAGAGAAAGATTCTGGCTCTCCCAGACCCAAGTTTGCCAGACCCAAGTTTGCCAGACCCAAGTTTGAAAGTGCTATCCAGACTCTACATTGATAAAGGCATTTAGCAATAAGGAGCTAGAGAGTGACGGCAGGATTGGAGCTAATTCCTGGAACCCACATCGATGGTCGTTATCGCATCCAGCGAGTTTTGGGGCGAGGCGGTTTTGGGCGTACCTACCTAGCAGCAGACGATCGCCGCTTTGGTGATTTGTGCGTTCTCAAAGAGTTTGCACCCAGCAACCAGTCTGATCCCGTTGTTGCTCAGAAGCTCCGCGAACTGTTCCAGCGAGAGGCAACCGTTCTACACAAGCTCAACCACCCCCAAATTCCGAGATTTTTTGCGGTGCTTGAGGAGAACGATCGCCTGTTCATTGTCCAGGAGTACATCAACGGCAAGACCTACTGGCGCGTGCTTCAAGAGCGACAGCAGCACCGGAAAGCTTTCACAGAAGCAGAAATTGTCAAGTGGCTCAACGATCTGCTCAAGGTTTTGGACTACCTCCACAGAGAAAATATTGTTCACCGCGATATTGCCCCCGACAACATCATGCTGCCTCGCGGCAAAAAACTGCCTGTCTTAATCGATTTCGGTGTGGTAAAGCAGGTGGCTACCCATTTCTATGGCATGAGCGCCATTCACCCCGATGGCTTGATTCAGGCTTCTGTCTCGGTGGGCAAGTTTGGCTATGCTCCTTACGAGCAGATTCGCAT
>CASBQM010000097.1 GCA_949127645.1 Synechococcales cyanobacterium PMM_0036 | reverse complement strand
GATTTGCCCAAGATCACAAAACCTGCGCTCTTGATTCGCGTCACTATGCCGTCGTCATAGGTAGACCTGTGATTTAGCATTACCTTGCTGCCGTAGGTACAGCGCACTCCCGCCACCGCGTTCAAATCTTTGATGGAAATGGGCACTCCCCAAAAAGGCGGCAGATCTTGCGGGGCGATCGCTTCAGTCTTAGCTCTGGCATCCGCTAGCGCCTCATCTGCAATTACCGTGTAGAAGCTCCCCAGATCTGGATCAAGCTGCTGAATTCGATCGAGGTAAAGTTGGGTCAATTCCAACGGAGAAATTTCTTTGCTGCGAATTAGCTGCGCCTGTTCCAACGCGGGTGCAAATGCCAGATCTAACGAGTTCATGCAGGTGTCCTTGAGCGATCGCAAGTTTATATCTAGAATCTCAGAATCTAAAATTCCATAGACTCTAACAGCAAATCGCAGGTTGGCTCACTTCTCATCCGCCAGATGATGGATTGGCTGAGCGGGATGGCATTCCGGGCGGCATTCCGGGCGGCATTCCGGGCGGCACTCCGGGCTGCGGCGGACGCGCCGCGCCTTCTACAGATCGCCGCTGTGGAAAGGCGCATTCCACTGTAATTTTTACATTACAGGCGACGGTACCCTTAGCGATGTAGGGCATTCCACTCTCGCCACCGACATTCACGCCAAATTCCAGCGTCACCTTTTGCACATCTGCCAAAGCCGCATCCTTAAAGGCATTCAACGTATATTTGGTGTAGACCTTGATAGTGCTTTGAATTTGCTCAAAGCTGCGCATCATTTGCACTGCGCTGCTGTTAGGCTCCCAGCCTTTGCCGCCCCCTCGCTGCACTTCTGCTGGCTCCTCAACTGCCATTGGCACTTCTACATCGTCCTCAGCCTCTATGTAAATAATGGTGTTTTCATCAATTTGAACCGCTTGAAGTTTTGGCATAAAACAGGTTGCACCTTTGGCGACATCTTGCCTTACGAGAATACGTTAAGAGGGAGGGCGATTGCATAGGTATCTATCCCCTCCCAGGCAGCCTTATTGCTCACGGGCAGTACTATAACGTTCTAAAATTTGTAAAGTTCTAAAACAAGTCACCACAATGCCCCGATTTTTCTGTAGCATAAAATACATAATCAATTTTATATTTTTGATTTGCAAATGGTTTGACTGCAAAGCTATGGGTTTCTCCCTTGCAGCCCAAACGTTGTAAGCAAGATTTTGGTGACAGGATAGGTTCTTCGCTTCATAGGACTAGATTATGAAACTACAACTTGACACTCGTACGGCATATGTTCCCGCCTCGGCTTGGGAAAACCTCCGCTATTGCTCCGATGTTGTTCCTGGCAAAATAGAGTCTTCTACTTGGGTCAAGTTACTTCATCCGCCCACAGCCTTTAGCTTTGATGAAGCTTGGCTTCTTTGCCAAGTCTCTGAGAGTCAATGGCTAGGTTGGGTTCCCGATCATGGTGAGATGTTGTTAAATCCAGATGAGTTTGTCGTCCTGACTTAATCTGTCTCAAGGTGAAAGCATAAATTGAATGAAGACCCAAGAGTTTGTCAGAAAACTTTGGGTCTTGTTTTTGTGCAGGTTAAAAATTTTTAGACAAGTGTTAGTAGATCGCAAACGGGGCTTTGGGTTACGCTACGCGCAACCCAAAGCCCCAAAAAGTTGCTTTTTAGAGAATTAATTAAGCATTTGCAATTTACTGAGTATTGGTAATGGCTGTACTTTATAGGACTTATCTGTGATGGACTGTGTGGCAAATCCCGCTCAGCGCTAGATTTTGATAAATTGCATTTATTAAGTTCCGTTACTATGGCGGTATCTAGAGAAAGCAAGAATTGCATGACTGAAACAGCGGATATTGTGGTGGTAGGCGGTGGGTGTATAGGGGCAGCGATCGCCCTCCCTCTAGCCGAAAAATGTGCCGGAAAGATCCTGCTGCTGGAGCAAAAAGACATAGCCAACGGCGCGTCAGGCAAAGGAATCGGCATCATTTGCACCCACTATACACATCCAACCCTGGCAAAATTGGCGTATCAGTCGTTGCAGCGGTTTCAGCATTTTGCTGAGCATTACGGCGGACAGGAGTCAGGATTTAACCCTTGTGGCTACTATGTTTTGGTGAGCGAAGCCGATGTGGAAACCCTGAGCAGCCTTGTTAATCAGCATCAGTCTTTTGGCATTAACACAGGTCTTGTTGACCTTCAGCAGGTCAAAGCCGCCATACCGATCGCCAATATTAGCGACGTGGCGGCTGCCGCCTATGAGCCGGATTCTGGCTATGGCGATCCGCTACAAACGACCCGTGCCTTTGCCCAAAGAGCGATCGAGCTAGGGGTTGAGGTGCGTATCCACACGCCTGTTACTGCCATTAGGCTCGACATTGAAGGGCGAATTGAAGCTGTCGTTACGCCACAAGGGGCGATCGCCACTCGCACAGTGGTGGATTGTGTCGGGGCTTGGGCACGTCAATTTACGGCTGCTGTGGACTTGCCCTTTCCCGTAACTCCGGTCGTAGAACACGTTGTATTAGTAGAGCGATCCTCAGAATTTGATACAGAATCTTCTGCATCTCACCCCGTGATTTCAGATCTAGTAAACCTTTGCTATCTGCGATCGGCTGCTCATCATCCCTACACCTGCATCGGCAATTCTGACCCCAGGTATCACGCTCAATTCTGTCTAGATACCGCCAATCAGTTTGAGGGACAGCTATTTCCTGATATCTGCGAAACTTTGCACCAGAAGCTAGTCCATCGGATGCCCTCGCTAGCCACTAGCCCCGTCATCCAAACCTATTGGCATTTGGGGAGTCACACCCGACTATCAGCCGATTATCGATCGCCTGGAACAAGTACCTGGTTTATATTGTGCGATCGGCTTTAGCGGACATGGCTATAAGCTCAGCCCTATAATTGGCGATTTCATGGGCCGCTTGATTATAGGAAAATCTGATAGCAGGCTGGAGAGTCTGAAGCTTTTCCGCTATGGTCGCTTTCAAGAGAATGATTTGGTTGAATCACCTTTAAGCTATTCACAAACTCGTGGATTAAAGTAGGACATAAATTAAGACCCAAAGAAATTTTTCTTTGGGTCTTAACTTCAGATCGTTTTGCCTCTGACAGGTTTACGGGTCAACGCCCCTTACGGATTAGCGGTTTGCAAAAGCTGCTTTAACTTTTCCAATTCCTGTGCCCAGCGCGGATCAGGCTGAATAGACTCAGGGTCTTCAACCACTACGGTCTTGCGACCTGCTGCCGCAGACTTACCGCCACCGCTATTGCTGCTGCTAGCACCTTTTGCACGGCGATTGATGGTAGGCGCAGGCGCAGGGCTGGCGCTAGGCTCCATTTCATCTTCTTTGCCCTTGGTGCGAGGCTGCGCCCGCTCGATCTTCAGCTCGGTTTCTTTAAACATAGAGCCATTGAACTTTTCGATCAGTTGATCGGCTTCTTCCTCAGTTTTCACTGTGACAAAGCCAAATCCGCGACATTTTCCCGTCTTGCGATCGGTTATTACTTTCGTAGAAGCCGAATCGCCAAACTCACTAAACACAGCTTCCAACTCTTGCCGCTCGAATTCCTTAGGCAAGTTGCCCACGTAAAGGCGAATAGACATAAAAAAATCCCTCCAGAGGCTTCAGTAACAAACGATTTGAAACGGGTCTATGTGACGCTGTTTTTTGATAAAGCTGAATATATAGCTGGCTATATGAAAGATGTTGCAGATCGCTACATGATCCTTCAGCCCATTCTGAGGATACAGCTTAGTGAGTACTCTCATTGATGCTAAACGACCCCTGCTTCTCAAAGATCTACACTTAGGAGGGAAAAACCTGAGCCAACAATCTGTGAACTGCGCTTTTCTCAATCTTAAAACGTAAGAACTGTGGGTTTGGCTGTAGTTTTGTCGCATCAATATTTCTGCGCCATCCATTAAGGTATCACGGTGTTGAGTCATGATGCAGGTCAAAGCAAAAATTTCACTGTTGGGAGGAGCGATCGCTATAATCCTTCATAGAATTCCTTCTTTTCACTGTCCAAATTCAAAGTTTTTGCCTTAGGGCGATCGTCGATTTAAGTTCCTCCACCAGAGAATATGTGCAGAAGGCTCACAGTTTAATGAGCTGGCTCGGCTAGTGAGCGGATTGACCCTAGCCGTACTCCAACAAAAACCAGCCTCTAATCGGGCTGGTTGAACTCGCTGTGTTGGGAGGAGATAACCCGATACCACTGAAACATTCGGATAGATACAGATCAGAAGAGACTCCTAAACCTTTCCCTTACTGAATGAACTCGGCTTCGTATTAAGAAACATAACATTGTTCCTGGGGATGTCGCAATATCTCTTTACATAATGCTCTAGTTATTTTTGATGATTCGCTCCATCTCTCGTTTGTCTTGCTTACGCTTCAAGTCTTCCCGCTTGTCGTGTAGTTTCTTGCCTCGCACCAGAGCTAGCGTCAGCTTAACCCAGCCGCGTTTCAGGTACATCTTCAACGGCACAAGCGTTAGCCCCTGCTGCTCGACTTGACCCACCAATTTACGGATTTCCTGCTGATGCAGTAACAGCTTGCGGGTGCGACGCGGGTCGTGATTGTAGGCTTGGATGGTGCTTTGGTGGGGGGAGATATGGATATTGTGTAGCCACGCTTCTCCATTACGAATCAGCGCATAGCCATCTCGCAAATTGGCTTTGCCTTGCCGAATAGATTTTACCTCTGTGCCTCTTAGCTCAACCCCCACTTCGTAGGTTTCCAAAATTTCATATTGAAATCGGGCCTGGCGGTTGTCGGCAACTATTTTATAACCGTCGTCATTGTCGCTCATGAGAAATCGCAGATGAATATATTGAAACGTGAGACGTAATTGAAATGTGGGGAATTTGGAGCATGGTCGATCGCTTACTCGATCACACACTTACTCGATCACACACTTACTCGATCACAATGTGCCATTCATGAAGCTGATAATCTACGCAGCCATTTTGAACTAGTGGATCTTGACTGACGATCGCCTTTGCCTCTTCTAGATTTGCAGCTTTGAAGAGAAGCATCCCTCCGCCAAATTCTGCCCAGTAGCCTGATTTAGCCTCATGCCCTTGGGCAATTAGGGTTCTCACATAGTCTCTATGAGCCGGAACAAATTGGTCGAAGGTTGATCGATCTACAATACCCTTCTCAATCTTGACAAACCAAGACACAGACTGACCTCTTCTATCGGGAAGTTTTGGGTGGGAGATTCTAGGATATCCGACGTGACTGTGATTCTTGCTCACCGTGTTATCATTCTTACGTATTAAATTCACCTATGGCACTTGTCACTCGTGACACTTTTAGGTAAGAGCGGAAATTAGCGAGGCTGAAGTATGGGTGGGCGAAAGCTGGGATTGCTGATTTTGCTGAGCTATGGCGTGATGGAAGTCACCGGTTTATCGAAAGGGGCGATCGCTTCTGCAATCCATCAGACTGCTCTAGACCTACAGCCGCATTTACCAGATGTGCAAATTGCACAAAGCTCTGAGCTTGGCTGTCGCCAAACCAATTCCACAACAGGAGTTTACGAAGAGCCGAATCTGGATAGCAAAGCGCTGGGAATTTTGCCCGTAGCGCAGACCGTGCGGCTAGAAATATTGGGAACCGGGACAGGCTGGACACGTATTAGTCAGCCTCTAGTGGGGTGGATAAAGGCAATGTATCTTACGCCCGATGCGCCTTGTGATAGTCTAGCAGTCTCTCCAACTGACCCTTTCCCAAGCCCAAGCAATCCTTCCCCCAACCTTCCGGCAACGGGCAGTCAATTGCCTATGATTCAACCGCCCAGATCCCAAGTGCCTCCTACAAGTGCAAGATGCAGCGTGCTGACAGCTAGTGGGCTAGATGTGCGAAGTGCGCCAACTGTAGCGGATGACACTTACCTGGCTACTCTTCGTCCCGGCACTTACTTATTTAAGTTCACAGGTGATACCAAAACAGAGGCAACGCCGCAAGGTACTCTTCGCTGGGTCTACATTACGGCTCCACTAGAAGGCTGGATTTCGTTAGGCTTAGGGAGAGACTCTAATCTAGGAGGGCAAGAGTGTGGTTGAAGCTAAAAGTGAAGGCGTGAGGGTTGAGAGTGTGGATGTAGTAGCGCCACCGATCGCCCCTCAGCATCCCTACGTCCATTCGCTGCACGGTGACGAGCGGATTGATCCCTACTTTTGGATGCGCGATCGAGAAAACCCAGAGGTTATTGCTTATCTGGAAGCCGAAAATGCCTATACAGAAGCAATGATGCAGCAAACGCGATCGCTGCAACAATCGCTTTATGACGAAATTTTGGGCAGAATTCAGGAAACTGATCTATCTGTGCCCTATCGTAAAGGAAATTACTACTACTACAGCCGTACCGAAGAAGGCAAAAACTACTCGATCTTTTGCCGCAAGTTGGGCAGTCTGGAGGCTCCTGAAGAGGTGGTGCTAGATCAGAATCAACTCGCCGAAGGAAATGAGTATTTTTCTCTAGGGGTCTTGCGGGTGAGTCCTGACCATAGGCTACTAGCCTACTCAATCGATACGACGGGTGCAGAAGTTTATACCCTGCAATTTCTCGATCTCAACACGCGTCAGCTCTATCCTGAGAGCATTCCAAATACAGGATCTTCGTTTGCCTGGGGTAACGACAGCCAGACGGTGTTTTATACGACCATGGATGAAGCCCATCGTCCCGACAAGCTGTTTCGCCATACGTTAGGTGGGGCGATCGACTCTGATGTGCTGATCCATCACGAGACCGACGACTCGTTTTATCTAGGCGTGGGCAAAACCCGCAGCGAAGCCTATGTGTTGATGAGCATGGGCAGCAAAATCACCTCAGAAATTCACTACCTAGACGGCAATAATCCCACGGGTGAGTTTGAAGTGATTCGTCCGCGCACGATAGGCATAGAGTATGACGTAGAGCATCATACGGATGCCTTCTACATCACCACCAATGAGGGGGCAATTAACTTCAAGCTGATGAAGGCTCCCGTAGGTGCGGTGAGTGACTGGCAAGAGGTGTTACCCCATCGAGAAGATGTGCTGCTGGAAGGGGTGAGCGCTTTTGTCGATCACCTGATTATTTATGAGCGTCAGGGCGGCTTGCCCAAAATTCGGATTCGTCAGCTTTCGACGGCAGAAGAACACTACATTGCCTTTCCTGAGCCAACCTATGAAGTGGGAGAATCGACAAACCCAGACTTTAACACCGACACCTTGCGCTATGGCTATACCTCTCTGGTCACGCCCAGCTCTGCGTTTGACTATGACCTGAAAACACGAGAGCAAATCCTGCTAAAGCAAACGCCTGTGCTGGGGGGCTATGATCCCACGCAGTATGTCAGCGAACGGCTTGAGGCGATCGCCCCCGATGGCACGCCCGTTCCTCTCTCGTTAGTTTATAAAAAAGGGGTTGCTCTCAATGGGGCAAACCCGTTATATCTAACAGGCTACGGCTCCTATGGCTACAGCTATCCTGACTCGTTTTCATCAACGCGGCTGAGCTTGCTCGATCGCGGTGTGGTAATAGCGATCGCCCACATTCGCGGCGGATCTGAGATGGGTCGCAAGTGGTATGAGGACGGCAAGTTTTTGCACAAGAAAAACACCTTTGCCGACTTCATTACTTGCGCTGAATATCTGATTCGGGAAAACTGGACATCGCCTCGACACCTGGCAATTTCGGGCGGGAGCGCCGGGGGACTACTCATGGGTGCAGTGCTAAATTTGCGTCCTGATTTGTTTGAAATGGCGATCGCAGATGTGCCCTTTGTGGATGTCGTCACCACCATCTTAGATACCTCACTGCCGCTGTCGGCAATGGAGTGGGAGGAGTGGGGCAACCCCAACGACAAAGCCTACTACGACTACATGAAATCTTACTCGCCTTACGACAATGTAGAAGCCAAAGATTATCCCGCTCTGCTGATTACGGCGGGTCTGAATGATCCTCGCGTCTCGTATTGGGAACCTGCCAAATGGACTGCCAGACTGCGAAACCTAAAAACGGATAGTAACATTTTGCTGCTCAAAACCAATATGGGAGCCGGACATGGCGGTGCTTCTGGGCGCTATGAGCAAATTAAGGAAATCGCCTTCGAGTTTGCCTTCTTGCTCGATCGGTGGGGATTGGGTGAAAAATAAGGCGCTTCTGATACCCTAAAGAAGGCTGAGCTGGGGAGAAGTATATCCCTAGTTCAGTACCTGTCGCCGTTGAGTGTAGCTATAAGGGGCAGGTATGATATGATGTGTGACTGCATTGTTATTTTTATAGGGACAAGCTACTGTTATGGCTCTGTTGCAACAGCGTAAGCAGGAAATTATTACTGATTACCAGGTTCATGAAACGGACACCGGATCATCAGATGTTCAGGTGGCTATGCTGACCGAACGCATTAATAAACTCAGCTCCCACCTGAAGGGAAACAAGAAGGATCACGCTTCTCGCCGAGGATTGCTGAAAATGATTGGTCAGCGTAAGCGATTGCTTGCCTACATTTTGCGTCAAGATAAAGATCGCTACCGAGCGCTGATTACTCGCTTGGGTATTCGGGGTTGATAGCTCTCGACTCCTTCTTTGGTTCAGGTCATGTTAGGTAGCGTATGTCGTCTCAGCCAGAATTAGACTCTTCAAAGGGAAACGGTGTCAATGTGGGCGACCAGGGCGCTGATGGGGTTCAGCGCCGCCTTTTGCCTTTTGAACCTAAGAGTCGTAAGCCTGTAGATAAGTCAAAGCTTACAGATCAGGCGAAAACTGAGCAGACGAAAGATGTGGGCAAAGATATGGGCAGCAAGGACAAGGGCAGTAAACCCCCCAAATCTGCTAGCAAGTCTGCTGCTGCTAAGTCTGCTCCTAGAAAATTAGGTGGAGAGAACAGCCGTAGCCCGATCGCCTCAGGTATTCCTGATGGGGTAAGCCGCCGCATGGTGTGGCGTATGGCGCTCCTATGCGGTATACCGTCTACGCTGGGGATGCTAACCTTTGTAGGCAGCTATTTTTTGGTGATCCATGACGTAAATCTGCCAACCTACGCGGTTTTGCTGGTTAGTCTGGGTTGGTTTGGTTTGGGCGTGCTGGGGCTGAGCTACGGCGTGCTTTCGGCTTCGTGGGATGAAGAGGCTGTGGGCAGTCTGGTGGGCTGGGACGAGTTTACGACCAACTGGGGACGAATGCGGGCAAACTGGCGATCGAATGCCGAGCTGGCGAAAGCAGCTAAAGCTG
>CASBQM010000096.1 GCA_949127645.1 Synechococcales cyanobacterium PMM_0036 | reverse complement strand
CCTCAGTCGAAGGGAGGCGTAGCGTCACATAGTCGCCCTCTTTGGCAACGACCTGAGCAGAAGTTCCAGCAGCCCGAACAATCTGACCGCCTTTACCAGGCACCAATTCCACATTGTGGACGGCTGTACCGAGCGGCATATTGCCGAGTGGCAGTGCGTTGCCAACCTCGAACGGAGCCGTAGGTCCAGAGATTACTGTCGAACCTACTTTCAGGTTGGCAGGATGAATGATGTAGCGCTTTTCGCCATCTTGATAGTGCAAGAGCGCAATTCGAGCATTCCGGTTAGGGTCATACTCAACCGAGAAAACCTTAGCAGGAATATTGTGCTTGTTGCGGTGAAAATCAACGATGCGATAAAGACGCTTGTGCCCGCCCCCCCGGTGCCGACAGGTAATTACGCCTCGGTTGTTGCGACCTTTGTGACGATGAACTCGCTTAGTTAAGGACTTCTCTGGAACGGTATGCGTGATTTCAGAAAAGTCAGAAACGACCCGCTCACGAGTGCCTGGAGTATAGGGTCGGTAATATCGAATGCCCATGAATCAACCTCTTTACAGACTCTAAACTTCAGGGAACAGACTAATAGAATCCCCTGATGCCAGGGTGACGATCGCCCGCTTATATTGGGCACGATGTCCCGCAAAGCGACCAACACGACGTTCTTTAGCAGGCGGATTGTAGGTATTGACGCTTACGACCTTCACATCAAATAGCTCTTCGATCGCCGTTTTAATCTGAGGCTTTGTGGCTCGGGTCACTACTTCAAAGGAATACTTATTTTGTTCCAGTAATCGAGTCGCCTTCTCAGTAATCAGCGGACGACGGATTAAATCTGGAAAAGAGCGAGAATCAACTCTAGTCATCGCCGTAGACCTCCTGAATCGTTTCGATGGCGGACTGCGTTGCCACAATCTGATCTGCCGCCAGGATGTCAAAAATGTTCAAATTATTAGCGGAAATCAGTCTGAGATTGCCAACATTGCGCGCAGACAGGTAAACATTGTCATTCCTCTGAGAGACAATTAGCAGAATTTTAGACTCTACCTCAATGCCCCAGCGACTCATTGCCTGTACTAACTCCTTTGTCTTGGGACGGGGAAGATTTTCAGCAAAGTCTTGAACAATTACCAGATTATCCACACGGCTCTGAAAAGCCGTTCTCAGAGCCAATCTGCGCTCTTTGCGATTCATTTTGACAGAATAATCTCTGGGCTTAGGACCAAAAATGACACCGCCACCGCGCCAGAGAGGAGAACGGTTTGAACCGGCTCTAGCTCGACCCGTTCCCTTTTGTCTCCAGGGCTTGCGACCGCCGCCTCTCACCTCAGCGCGAGTTTTGGTGCAAGCGGTACCCTGACGGGCATTATTCATTTGCCGCACCAGTGCCCGATGCACAATGTGAGCCGCACTTCCTTCTTTGGCAACCCTTAAATCAAGCGAGGCTTGTCCTGCCTCCGCTCCTTGCCAGTCTTTTACTACACAATCCACCATGTCTTTATCCTTTTTCACCAGCGGGCACTATTCGGAACCCAATGTTATGACCTGAGAGCTATAACCGGAGATTTGCGATCGCCCTACTTTTGACCCACGATCGTTGCAGGCAAAATATTGAGCAATGCACCCGGCTTACCCGGAACAGCACCCTTGATCAGCAAAAGATTCCGCTCGACATCAACTCGCACCACGGTCAGCTTCCTGATAGTGACACGGCTATTGCCCAAACGACCCGCCATCCGTTTGCCGGGATAGACCCGACCTGGAGTCGTACCTGCGCCCGTTGAACCCGGAGCACGATGGTTTTTAGAACCGTGCGACATTGGACCCCGTTTGAAGTTGTGCCGCTTTTGATAGCCCGCAAAACCGCGACCAATACTAGTGCCAACTACATCAATGATTTGACCCACCTCAAACGTGTCTGCCTTAAGCTGCTGACCCAATTCATAAGAACTAGGATTCTCCAGACGATACTCATGCAGATGTCTTAGAGGTGCCGCACCCGACTTCTGGAAGTGACCCAGCTCGGGTTTGGTGAGCGCTTTTGCTTTGACTTCGCCATAGCCAACTTGAATTGCAGAATATCCGTCCGTTTCCGGAGTTTTAATCTGTGTAACGGTGCAGGGACCAGCCTGCACAACGGTGACAGGAATAGAAATTCCCGTTTCGTCAAACACTTGGGTCATCCCAAGCTTTGTGCCAAGAATACCAACAGACACAATCAGTCTCCCCTTGCTTTACACATCGCACAGAGATGGAGCCAGTCAGAACTAGCCCACTAAACTCTCCTTCTCTGTTAATCCAACAAAATGCATTACCTCAGACTGTTTTTACACAGTAGAGGACAACACAAAACTTCCACACGCTTCAAGTCAGCTTAGAGAAGTCGAAAGCTAATTCGACTGCCTCTGTGCAAGTGTGCCAGGACTTGGAGGGAACATTTGCAAGATCCTTCCAGTATCCTCTGAGACGCTTACTGCCTCAATCCATGTTTTGGCAACAGTCACTTATCATAAACAAATAACGAGAAATTGTCCAGAGCATTCACCAACTTTCTTTATTGTGATTCCTAAGCACGAGAAATAAACTTGGTTCCAGCAGAAATAATAGTAATTATCTGGAAAGCAAGCTTGATCGGCGATCGCACCTTCTCTATAATGATCCCCTAGAGCTTGAAGTTGAATTTTGAGGACGAACAGGCTATGGCATTGATCACCACTGGCAAAAAATTCATTCAAGATGTGGAATCGTCCGGCTCAGTCGGGCTTTACGTGCCTTTAGAAGGCGGACATGAGGGGCGCTATCAGAGGCGGCTACGCGCAGCAGGCTACACTATGCTCTCCATTACAGCCCGTGGATTAGGAGATTTATCTTCTTATTTAATGAATATCCACGGTGTCCGTCCGTCCCACTTGGGTAAGAAAACGCTAGAGCGAGAAGGAGCAGTAGGGTATCGCTATTATGTGATGCCAGTGGCAGGCTATCAGCTAGAACATTTACCCGCGAAATCTAAAGGGCTGGTGATTTGGATGCAGGAGGGGGTTGTGCTGTCGCAGCAGGAGATTGAATATTTGATTACATTGCCCTCGATCGAGCCTCGGATCAAAGTTGTGGTTGAAATGGGGGGCGGACGCAGCTTTAGCTGGAAGCCTTTGCAGCAGTTTTTAGCCGTTGCCTAAGTTCGGTTGCCTAAGTTCGATCGTCTAGAGCTTACTAGGCTGATTCGGACGCCCATCTGGGCAAACTGCTTAGGGATTGAGTCAATCCCTTCAGGGATCAATTAAGACGGACAATAGGTAATAGAGGCAAGTTCTTTATCTCTACGGTAAACTGCAATATATACGAGTCTTCTCGTCAACTCAGACATAACCCCTCAGACATAGCCCCTTAGTATGTAAGGGTAATTGATTTGTATTATCCCTTACGATCGCTGAAGGGAGGCAACTGGTTTAAGCTGATCTGCGGAGCCAGTTTTCAGTACCTCCCTGCCGTTAGAAGCCTCACCCTGGCATATGCTTTAGCAGGTGCAGACTGTGTTGATGTTGCGGCTGATTTGGCTGTGGTCGCATCTGCACAGGACGGGCTGAGAGTGGCAGAAAGTTTATCTCCAGAAGCGCGAACCAGAGGATATTTAAGCGACGGCAAGCCTTGGCTAATGGTGAGTCTGAATGATGGCGAAGATCCGCACTTTCGCAAAGCAGCCTTCGATCCCGCCACTTGCCCGATCGCCTGTCCGCGCCCCTGTGAAACCATTTGTCCGGCACAGGCGATCGTCTTTGAGCAGGGAATTCTAGAGAGTCGCTGCTACGGCTGCGGTCGCTGTTTGCCCATTTGCCCAGAGCAGAAGATTTTCACGCAGTCTCACACAGCGTCTCCGGTAGCGATCGCTTCTCTCATCACAGATGTAGATGCCGTAGAGATTCATACTCAGGTGGGTCGTTTCAGAGAGTTTGAGCGGCTGTGGCAAGCGGCGATCGTGCCTACCCTACCTCGGCTAAAGCTAGTTGCTGTGAGCTGTCCAGACGGCGAGGGACTGGCGGACTATCTTGGGGCACTCTACAAATTAATGTCAAGTTCGCTGCCCTCCTCCTGTGCGCTGGTCTGGCAAACCGACGGGAGACCTATGAGCGGAGACATCGGTGACGGCGCAACGCGATCGGCGGTAAAGCTAGGTCAAAGAGTTTTAGCCATGAATTTACCGGGCAATGTACAGCTAGCGGGCGGGACGAACAGTCACACTGTTGCCAAGCTAGAGGCGATCGGCTTGCGCAAAGGACAGCAGCCCGATCCGCAGCAGGGCATCGCGGGTGTCGCCTTTGGCAGCTATGCTCGCGTGCTGCTCTCTCCCGTTCTAGACCAATTAGAGATGCAACAGTCGGTTAACCCAGCAGCTTCTCCGGCGCTAGAAGATACACCAGAGCTATTGTGGCAAGCCGTGGATCTGGCGCACTCACTGATTTCACCTCTAAAGGCTCCCATGAAACTAAGACAAACCGTTTTGATGTAAGTCTGCTCTCACACTCCTTTCCTCGATTCGCTTCTTGCACCCAGATATTCATCCTCCATGACATTTAGTAGCCACTCTGATCCCCTGTCCGCTAAGGTTGAGCCTGCTTTTCAGATCACGAATCAAGTTACTGACGACCTCAATCAGCTCTTGGATATGCTGCCTGGAGAGATTCGAGAGACCTTGCAAAACCATCCTCAGCGCGATCGTCTTGTAGAAGTTGTGTTGGATCTGGGTCGTCGTCCTGAAGCCCGCTTCCCCGGAACAGCCGAATATCTTTCTGAAACTCCCATTTCCCGAGCCGATTTAGATTACTGCATTGAGCGGGTCGGCATATTCAGCGGTGACAACCGGGCGGGAATTGAGCGCACCCTGCATCGAATTAGCGCCATCCGTAATCGCACTGGAGACGTGATTGGTCTAACCTGCCGCGTCGGTCGCGCCATTTTTGGGACGATCGGCATGATCCGCGATCTGGTAGAAACAGGTAAATCGATCCTGATGTTGGGTCGTCCCGGTGTGGGCAAAACCACGGCTCTCCGAGAAATTGCCCGAGTCCTAGCGGATGACCTAAACAAGCGGGTTGTCATCATTGATTCCTCAAATGAAATTGCGGGAGATGGCGATATTCCTCACCCGGCGATCGGTCGCGCTAGACGAATGCAGGTGTCTCGTCCTGAGCTTCAGCATCAGGTGATGATTGAAGCCGTGGAAAACCATATGCCTGAAGTCATTGTGATTGACGAGATTGGCACAGAGCTGGAGGCTTTGGCGGCACGGACGATCGCCGAAAGAGGGGTGCAGCTTGTGGGCACTGCTCACGGCAACCGGATTGAAAACTTAATCAAGAACCCGACCCTCTCCGATTTGGTGGGGGGCATTCAGTCTGTCACCTTGGGCGATGAGGAAGCCCGTCGTCGGGGCAGTCAAAAGAGTGTCTTGGAACGAAAAGCACCGCCCACCTTTGACATTGCCGTTGAAATGCTAGAACGGCAGCGCTGGGTCGTGCATGAGCAGGTGGCAGAAACCGTGGATACGCTGCTGCGAGGACGGCAGCCCATATTACAGGTGCGCACGGTGGATGAACAGGGCAACGTGATCACCACTCAGGAAACGCCCGCCGCCCCTCAAATTGCAGCTTCCAAGCCCTTCGGAGCTTCTCCGCTGAACGGCTACACACAAACTTCGAGCCGGGGAGGATGGCGATCGTCTGGGCAAGTCACCCCAATGTCGTCTTACAAGCGCAACGACGCGGGTCGAAATGATGCGGGTCGAAGCGAGTCTGTTCGAAATGAGTCTAGTCGAAGCGATCTGGGCTGGGCTGATTTGGGCAATAGTGTTGCTCCCCTAGAACCTGTTTCTGAACGGCAGGAGTTTGACCAGCTCTTGAATGATTCTCTGGCAGACGCTTTTACGCAGATGGAGCCGATGGGTGCAGTGCCCAGACCTGGACCGAATGGGGAAGATCTGCCGCTGCACGTCTACCCTTATGCTATCAGTCGGCATCAGCTAGAGGAAGTCATTCGGACTCTAAATTTGCCGATCGTTCTCACCAAGGATATTGACAGCGCCGACGCGGTACTAGCTTTGCGATCGCATATCAAAAACCACTCTAAGCTGCGGCTGTTGGCAAAGAACCGTCAAGTTCCGGTACACGTTGTCAAGTCGAATAGTCTGCCCCAAATCATTCGCGCCCTTCAGCGGATGTTGCACATTCAGGAAACAGATGATGAGGATGAATCTGCTAGCCTCAGCCTATTTTACAACAGCGCTGATGAAGACGAAATTGAGGCTCTGGAGGAAGCCCGCCTAGCCGTGGAGCAAATCGTGCTACCCAAAGGTCAGCCCGTGGAGCTGCTGCCGCGATCGGCTAAGGTACGGAAGATGCAGCATGAGCTGGTAGAGCATTATCGGCTCAAGTCCTCTAGCTTTGGAGAAGAACCTAATCGACGGCTGAGGATTTATCCGGCTTGATCAGCAATCAGATCCAGTGAGAAGGGAGCGCTCCGCGCTCCCTTCTCACTGGCAACCTACACTAATACGGGTACAGATGCCATGAGGTGAGGATAGAGAGGGAAGCGATCGCACAAGTCAGCGACGCGCTGGCGGCAGGTCTGCGCCATAGCCGCATCTTCGGGATTAAGAAGGCGATCGCTGATGATATTAGCGATTTCGACAAACTCCTCAGTGCCCATGCCGCGCGTGGTCATGGCAGGAGAGCCTAGACGCAAGCCGCTGGTGACGAAGGGCGATTCAGGATCGAACGGCACGGTATTTTTGTTTGCCGTGATGTTGACCCCGCTGACTAGCTGATCGGCTTGCTTACCTGTAAGAGCGATCGATCGCAAGTCCACCAGCATCAGGTGATTGTCTGTACCGCCTGAAACGGTCTTCAAGCCTCGCGCCTGAAGCTGAGCCGCCATCGCCTTAGCATTCTCGATCACATGACCACAATAGGTCTTAAAGCTGGGCTGTAGCGCTTCTCCAAACGCCACGGCTTTACCCGCGATCACGTGTTCTAGAGGACCGCCTTGCGTTCCGGGGAAGACGGCTTTATCGAACTTCTTGCCTAGCTCAGCATCGCCCGTGAGGATCATGCCGCCACGAGGACCGCGCAAAGTCTTGTGGGTCGTGGTGGTGACGACATGACAGTGGGGAATTGGGTTGGGGTGATGTCCGGAAGCCACTAATCCGGCAATGTGGGCAATGTCTGCCAATAGG
>CASBQM010000095.1 GCA_949127645.1 Synechococcales cyanobacterium PMM_0036 | reverse complement strand
CGGTGGTGTGAGTACCATGCTGCCTATTTATCTCCTGGGGCGCAGCCATTACCAGGGCAAGCCAGGCGCTTCGCTGAACGTGATATAGAGGTATTGCTTTACTGTAAGCAACTGCGCGCGCAGGGACTTACAGTTGCATCCATAAACGAACAGTTACCAGGGCTTACCTTTGCAGAGATAGACGCCACCCAAGTAGATGTAGCCATTGCCTCTGTAGACGCACAGGACGCGCGAGACGGGGCGTTAGCGCCCATAGTGGGGCAAGATTATTACCTTATGAGCATAGAACGCCGTTTTGAGGCTCTGCAAGCGTCTATGGATGAGGTTAGGCGTACACCAGGGACAAGCCAGCGCGACGGTGTTATTATGTTCGGGTTCGGGTTCGTGGCTGCGTTGCTGTTCGTGCTGCTGATGTTGGGGATTGCCGTCTTATATGGCGGATTCAGATAGAGGTTTCAACCCATCGCAGCAAAATATGCAGGCAAAAGACCAGCAAAGACCCAATTCTCACTCGTGTACGCAGCGCCAGGCCACCCGTTGGCCACCCGCCATGCCCAGGGGCGAGCCTGCAAGGAAAGTTGCGAGCGAGAATGGCCTGGCCGGATTCAAGTAAATGTGAGCGGCCGCTCACGATATTGTACTAGAACAACTTTTCTTATCGGCCTGCGATCATAGCTGCAACCTGGGACTGTATGCGCATCACTTCACCCTCTAGCGCGCGCAAACGGCCACCGAGCCCCAACACCATGAGCCGGAGTGATTCATTATCTAGCGCTTGTATCTCGGTGGCCGTGTTATCGTCGGTGGCCTGGGCGCGGATAAGCTTTGATAGATAGTCGCCCATCTTGTTACGTCCACAGGCGAGATGCTCCATCAGTTCCGGTATCCCATCGTCAACACTTAGGTTAATTCTGACCTTTTCTACCATTGCGTTATATCCTTTACGTGATTGCGTTTGCGTTAAAGTACCAATGAATGTAGTATACCATTCTTCTGTAATTAACGCAAATTGTAACGCATTGTACTTGCATGATGACGCAATACCTGTTATAATAATGCAATATAAGCGTAGTTATATTGCATTATTATTCAGAGGATAAACCAACGTGAGCAATCAACTTGTAGCAATCGATTCAGCCATCACAAATAGTAACGATGACGCCAAGGTTATTGGCCTATTCGTCAGCACGAAAAGGAGCGAAAATACCAAAGTGCAATATGAACACAGTATCAAGTTGCTGCTCTCGGTCGTAGGTAAGGCTATGGCCGAGACGACTATGGAAGATGCTGTAGCCTATCACCGCCACTTACAAGCCAAGTATGATTCCCTGCATAGCATTAAGCTACACGTCAACGTTGCTAAGGCTCTGTTCGGGTTTGCGCTCTCAATCAACTATCTACGCACAAACGTGTTTGCCGTCATCAAAACAGATAGCACGCCAGAAGTAACACACAAGCGGATCCTCGCAGAGGAAGAAGTGTTAGCGCTGATCGGGGCACCCAAGAAGAACAGAGATAAGCTTATGCTGCGCCTGCTCTATGCTGCGGGGCTGCGCGCCAGTGAACTATGCGCCTTGACTTGGGGGGCTTTGCAGAGTAACGGGGTGCTGTGGATCAGCAACGGGAAGGGACAGAAAGAACGCTTTATAACTTTGTCCGATTCTATGGTAGCCAAGCTGAATGCTTTCCGTGATGGGGCCCAAGGCAATGCACCTATGTTTCTATCACAGAAAGGCGGTCAACTAGATGAGAGCCAGCTTCACCGCATTGTCAAGGCAGCAACAGAGATAGCGGGTATCACTAATGAAGCATCGGCGCATTGGTTACGCCATAGTCACGCGAGCCATAGCCTAGACCGCGGCGCAACACTGGTAAGCGTTCGTGATACGCTGGGACATGCAAGCATTGCCACCACTAACAAGTATCTGCACAGTAAGCGCCAGGATTCCAGCGCTCTACACTTGTCGGTATAACTCTCTATTGCCTCACAGAATAGAGCTGCGCCCGATCAATGCGAGCCGTCTCTTTTTCTTTTCATCAGCAAAACGCACAGGAAGGGCTGTGGGCTGTGGTCGTTGTGGTGTTGGCATGATAGCGATAGGGCTTAGGCTTAGCAGGTAGTAGGGCGGGCAGGGCAGGCTAGGCAGGGGAACGGGGCAGGGGCAGACAGGCATAGGTAGGTAGCAGATAGATAAAGAATAATAGATAAGATAGTAGTGTGTAGGTGTGATAAAGAAAAGAAAAGAATACTAAAGCAAAGCAAAGTAAAGTAAAGTAGACTAGATAAGACCCTATAAGACTAATAATATACAACAGATCATCACTCTATACCCCTGGATCTTTGCGGTGGTAAAACAGGGGTATAGAGTCCTACAGTTTATTCCTCCGGTTCTTCAACTGGCTTTGGGGCATACGCTAACTGAGCGACACGCCATTGCTCAATGGCTTCTGCTACTTTGTCGTTTTGCTCCGGTTCCTCGACGCGTGAAATTGGTTGCCCCAACAAATAACCGCTCAACCAGGTGCGCGCCTTGGCATCGCCTGCAATGGCGTCAGTGGTGGCTCGCTCAACGATGGCACGCCAGGCCTCGCCACTGACTACAGTTTCCATAGTCGTCATGTATTCTTTTTCGACCTCGCGCGGCTTGCGACCTGGGCCGCCTGGTGAACCTGGGACGAAACGTCCGTTGCTGTCTCTCGTTGGCTGTGACATACTGCTCCTTGATGTGAAATGTGAAAGTGCTGAAAAATAAGGTAGAAGTGGGCGCATTTGACCGTGGCAAAATCCGATTTAGGCTCTATTTTCGTTTCAAGGTCATCTACTACAACCTTAGCGGCGGCGCTGAACCTTGAAACGAAATAAGCGTCCTGTGTGTCTGTAGAAGGCTATTTTATGCGGTCTGTTGCTGCCTCATCACGCGTAGGCGTTCGGCTAATTTGGCTTTGGTTTCCTCGCTATACTGGCGCTTCTTGTGCTTGCGGAACTCCACAATCAAGCCAGCTTCGGCGGCGATAAACTCGATCAGTTGTTGGGCGTCTACTGTGAAGATACGACCATCAATCGCGCTGGCCACAACAGGCGCACCCATCTCAATCATGCGCCGCGTTACCCTCGGATTGTATGATTCAATCGTCCATTGCTGGGTATCGTCATACTGGCGGGCCTTGGGGCTTTCGTCGTTGTCAATGTTACGGTGTAAAATAGTTTCAGTTTCTTCTAGCATATGTTCTTCCTTTTTTGACTCTTTTCCAGTCTGGAATGGTCTCATTCAAAAAGTCGATTGCTTCTGTGTTGCCACATTCCGCATCTTCAACGGCCATCCTCCACACTGCCGCTATCAGTCGATAAATTCCGTTGATATCGAAAATGTGTAACTGCGGCTGGTCGCATACTCTTATCATTTACCCCGTTCCTCTGTAGAAAGTTCAGGCGCACAATCCGATCCACAACACGGCGGCTTGTCGCATTGGCTGCGCCCTGGCGTAGCAGGCAGATTTGAGCTAAGGTGAGTTGATTGCTCATGCTGCACCTGCCTCGCGTATGGCACCAAAGTTTTCGCCATTCATATCACCTAACTGGATACGAATAACTTGCTTGCTCTCAATCGCTTGGGCAAGTTCTGCTTTGTTGAGCCTGTTCCGATTCACCTTTGCCGTTTCACCCGGCGTCAATCGTCGTTTCATTCTACGTAATGCTTGCAACTTGGTTTTGTTGTTGCCAGCAGGTAAATGCTTTTTGGTTTGGTCAGAGCCTAAACAGATTTTTACCGTCTGTTTAGGATTTGACCGCGGGTGCAATGATAGGGGTGGCGCGGTCTCTGGGTCTATGCCCTCATTCTGCAACCACTCTCGACGCTCATTCATGCGCTCGGTTTTATGGGCTTGCAGAAATTCAAGCTTCTGTTCGGCACGCTGGATAGTCGCTTCACACATAGCCTTTTCGTCTACGTTCGCGGTGTAAAAGGCCATGTGCTCATGATGGGCAATTTGTTGCTGGGCGGCGCGTTCAGCACGTAATAGATCTTGGCCAAAGGACGTAAGTGACGGCGCAATATCTGCGATGATCTCACGCCAAAATTCAGCAAGCTTTACAGTGCGTCGATTGCCCTCTCTGGTGGTCTCGACAATGCTGTGATAAGCCAAATAGTTAATTTTTTTAGCGATGGTACTTGCTGAGAGGCGGGTCAATTCCTGTAACGTCTCAAGGCTGTCAATCTTATCAGGATGAGCAATCAAAACCGATAGGATACGCTGTACACTGCTGCCGAACGAATGACGCAATTCATTATCATTACGGGCCATCAGTGGATGCACCTGGGCATTAATTGCGCAGAGGGGTTCTGCCTGCAACGTATGGTAGGAATCTATACGTAAAGTTTGGACACTCAATGCAGTGGGGGGCAGTTCCTGCTGTGAGTGTCCAAACTTTACGTATACCAACGTATACTTAGTGCCGCTTCGGTGGTTGCTTTTGCGGGTCATTTCCAGAATGCCAAGGGTTACCAGGTCGGCCAAATGATTAGCTACGCTGCTTTTGTCCACAAAACCAAAGCAAGCATGTTCGACACTGCGTAGACTTAGGGCAATGTCTTTTGTCTTGTTGGCCTTGCGCATTAGGGTGAAAATGCCGAAGAGAGTTTTTTGTACGTTGGCACTTACTTTGATATTGCCAGTAATGACGGCATTTTCCATCTCGTCTAAGATGGTGTCTACGCGTGGCTTATGACTGTAAGCGCTTGCCAAACTATCGGTAGCTTCGCGCACTAAATAAGGATGGTTGCCGGTGCGCTCGACAGCCTGTTGATAGTCGAGCATAGTTTCGCGGGCTTGGTCAACACTATAACCGGCGTCTCTTAAACCTTTTGCCAGTTCAAAGCCTGCGTTATTGCGGTTGCCTGTTCTACCGTCTCTCAATGCTTGGTCTAATAGTTCATGGGAGTCTGCGATCGGTGTGTTCACGGTCGGCGCGGTGGGGGCCGGTTGCGCAGCTTTCCACTGCGTGATCAGCTTATTCAACGCGGTGATAGGTAGTATGCTGCCCAACTTGCGCACTTCGCAATTTTGCGCACCGAACCAAACGCGGGCAGGGTCAAAGCATTGTGCGTCACTGGTGCCAAAATACCAGTTTAAAGCCTGGGCGCCCTCTCGGTATAGGTTGGGGTCTGTAATGGGTTGTTCCAAGACGAAGATAGCGCGGGCGCGTGGCTTTTCTTCTGTATGGCTACTGGTGTGGTGTAGCAGGGCCGCGTATTGGGCAATAAAAGGATTTGCTTGCAACGTGTCAAGGGTGCTGCGCTCGTCTTCGGTGTCAAAGTCTAGCCCTAGGTCTTGACGCTGGATAAAGTTTTCTACTTTACGCTTACCACGGCAAATGGCCGCGATTGCATGGCCTTTTTGAATATGGGTTGCAAGTTCATCAAGGGTTAATTTTGCATGTTGAAAAGAGTTGTTGAAAGCTCCCCATACTGGATCGGGGGCATCCTTTGCGACTTTACCCACGAAATGTGGGTTAATCGCAATGCGGATAATATCCGCGTGGGGCGGGTGTTTGATGTCAGGCGCATTTTTGACGCGCGCTGATTTCTCTGATATATTCATATTGTTCTCGATAACTAGTTTCGCTCCATGAATTTGGAATGAAACGACAGATAATTAAGATGCAGCAGCGGCGTGTGTACCTTGGCGGGTGGTCACGTCGCTGTTTGCGTTTAGGTGGGTAGCATCGTTGATCAATGCTTTACGGATAAGGTGGCGGGCTTGGTCGCGTGGTTGACGAAGCTCACCGCGAGCGGATTGGTATAACCGCTCATATTCCTGCTCAGTCAGTGTGATTGTTAGGCGAGTCATCTAATCTCCTTTGTCTTTGTCTACTCAGTCATAAAATGATTTACACATATAAGTATACGCTGTGGTTAGGCATCAAATCTACCCCCAAAGGGACTCCCAAAAACACTTCAAAATCACTTCAATTTTTTCAAAAATACTTCAAATTACTCTTTGGGTTTTTGAAGTAAAAGCTCCTCGATAAGTTTATCTAACTTGTTTTCTCCCCTCTCCCACGCGCCATAAAGGTCTTGCCACTTGGTGCCCATTGCAGCAATATCCTCATCTGTGTAAATCAATTGATATTTTTTGTAGTCACTATATGTATTGAGGACTGGTAAACCACCTTTGCCACACATATATTCTGGCCCTCTGGAAACCCGCTCGCTGGCCCAACGGATAAGCCCTGTCTTGATACGCATTTTGATCTTCTTTTTTAGTCTTTCCCTACTCTCTACTGTTTTAGCTGTTTCTTGTTCGGTTGGTTGTTCAGAGGCTATTTGTTTGGCCCATACTTCGTACATCTCCTTTGTGATCTTCCAGTCCCATTCTAAGCGCCTTCTTATTTTTGCATGTTCCTCCGCATAGGCAGAAGCCGATGTATTCCGCCCATACACTCGAACCTGAATTCGGGTGTCTTGTGGTTCAATGTAGACACTAAATAGTAAATAGAAGAGAGAGATTATATCTAGTGTCAATGGGCGGTCAATCGGTAATTCCTCAACCTTCCAGTGGGCGACAGGGATGGATTGATTATGTGTAGGCAGTTGCACAAGATATATGGGATGACCTCCATTAGCCATCACTGACATAGGGGTTTCCATGTCCATAACATATTGCTTAAACCATTGTAACCAGCGTAAGAAGACTTCGGCTTCTAATAAATTGCAGTAAAGGTAGCTGTAATCATTCATGATTTAATTCACTTCATCTCCATGTTATGAAAAAGCGCATCTGTTGGCCATGATTGTAGGCCGATTGTGTTTTGCTGTTGGTTGCGCCGATTATAGCACGATCATCCGCGCTGGTAACTCTTACCCAACTTGGCATTAGTTGGCTTCCTGGCTGGCTGTGCAGGGCGCTGGGCCTGCTGCTGGCGTTCCTGGCCTACTTGGTCGTGTGGCCTGAATTGAACATCCCTAAGCACACCCGGCGCGCTCTGCACCTCCCACAAGCCATCGGCACTATTGAATAGGATGCTATCTACCTGATCATACATGCTTGGGTTGATCAACAGTCGCACAGTCAGCCCGATGTGGCCATG
>CASBQM010000094.1 GCA_949127645.1 Synechococcales cyanobacterium PMM_0036 | reverse complement strand
CGCAAAAGTCTCTCAGGAACTCTAACCGAGTAGAATAACATCGACGATCGCCTCTATTTAACTCATTCCAACTAGGACGCACCCGTGGATTTTCAGCAGCTTGTCAACTCTCGACTGGTTAAACAAGAAGCCAATGCGCTGTATAAGTCTTTGGCTCCTTTAATGGAACTCGATCCCAAGTTCGCCGATTTGATTCTGGTGGATTTGGCAAAAATTGTCCGGATCTGTGGACGTAGCGACAACGAAATTACCGCCAATGAGCTTCTGGCATATCTAGTGCTGTATGCCCTGATTAAAAAAGATTCTGACAAGCTGACGGTGGCGCTTAACAACTGGGAGTTTTCAGAAGAAACTCGACTGAAGTACCAAAAACAAACGCTGCAAATCCTGCTTGAGATGACAGGTGGGGAATCTCAAGCAGATAATCTTATGCTGCCTTCCGTTCTGAGCCAGTACGATCAAGAGAAACAAACGAGTTACCTGAATGACGCAGTTAATGCCATCTACAGGTTTGCTCAAGTTGTTGTCAAAGCAGACGGAAACATTTCCATGCAGGAGATGGATGCGCTGTCTCAAATCTGGCAGCTCTTGCATGACTATAAGAAGCTGGGCAGCTATCAAGAGGGCTTTATTGCCCCTGCGGTGAATATCAGCCAGCCTTCTAGCAATCAATCGCCCACTGAGCCAAAATCCACTGAGCCGAAACCTGCTGAAGCAACTCCGGCTTCCTCAACCGATGCCAAAACGCCAGAGGAACTGGCGCAAATATTGGAAAAGGCGCTGGCGGAGCTACATGAATTGGTGGGACTGGAAAATATTAAAGAAGAAGTGACAACTCTGGCGAATCTGCTGAAGGTGCAAAAAATTCGAGTCGATCGCGGTTTAGCCAAAACTCCCGTTTCTCTGCACTCTGTTTTTGGTGGTCCGCCCGGAACCGGAAAAACCACGGTAGCAAGGTTAATGAGCCGAATTTTTCAGGGTCTAGGCTTTTTGTCTAAAGGGCATTTGGTGGAAACCGATCGCTCTGGCATGGTGGCAGGCTACATTGGGCAGACGGCGAAAAAAGTTGATGAGCTGGTGACTTCGGCGCTTGACGGCGTACTGTTTATTGACGAAGCCTATGCGCTGGTTCCGGCAGAAGGCGGACGCGATTTTGGACAAGAGGCGATCGATATTTTGTTGAAGCGCATGGAAGATTACCGCGATCGCTTAGTGGTAATTGTTGCCGGATACACTGACGAAATGGGCAATTTTATTGAGTCAAATCCTGGCTTAAAGTCGCGCTTCAATCGCTACTTTTATTTCAACGACTACGAGCCGAGTGAGCTAGTGGCTATCTTTGAAAGCATGGCGCGTAAAAGCCATTTTAACCTTACGCCAGAAGCGCAAGACAGACTGCGGCAGCTCCTGGAAACGCTTTACACCAACCGCGACAAAAACTTTGGCAATGCTCGTCTCGTGCGCAACCTGTTTGAAAAGAGCGTTGAGCGGCAGGCTAACCGACTTGCCGTGCTGTCTGACTTTACTGACGAGCTGCTGACAACTTTGATTCCAGAAGATATTCCCATGACCTTTTCGAGCGATCGCCTAGGAGATGCCAAAAGAGAAGCGCAAGCATAGCGATCGCTATGGCAAGAGCCATCTAATTTAGCTCTGCTTTGAAAAGCTGGCAGGGTATCGATAGAGCTATCTCTAATTTTTGATTGCCTTAATTTCAGTCCTTAGGCTAGTGCTAAACTTTTTCGATTCATACAGAGTTGTTAACAGTCCATGACTTTTACAACCTCTTTCAAATTGTCTAGTCAAATTATCCAGCTTGAAAAGAAGGTTTACAGAGAAATGAGGCTTGTGCAGATAATATAGGAGAGATAAAATGCCTGACGAAATTTTCAATAGCACTATTCCAGAAATTGATCCAACTGAAATTGAAGACTCTCGAGTTGTGACCGCTAGCGAACATAATTCATTTTTAGAAAAGGTGATGGTTCAGGGCGGACTTGCAGATCTTTATGATGCTAGAGATATCACTGAAGTAGTCTTCCGTACGATGCGCGATATGATGACGAATGAAGCGGTCGATCACGTTGCTGAAGACTTGCACTCGCCGCTCATGGAAGGCAACAAGGATAAAACCATCTACACTGCGACACCGCTTGCTACCGAAGTCGAAGATCTCTGGCAAGATACTAATCCGATCGCCCAATTTCGTCAGCAGGGGCTTTCCTTTTTGTCTGTGCCCTTTAGCTATTACGAAGCGCTACGTCAGCGTCCCGGCTTTAGCTTGTCTGCGGCAGAGTGGCAGGCGATTGCCCATCAGGAAGTGCTGGTCGATTGGCAAAAAGATTTGCCTCAAGCTCTGCTATTGCAAGCCTTTACCCAACCGATTTTTCCGCAGCCGACGTTTTTCTTTGAGCTAATTGAGCGGCGCAAAAGCTGGGTCAACCAGCGGTGTCATCAGGCAAAAGGTTTCGGGGAGGGTAATTTCCGGGCGCTGTTTGAGGCGATCGAGCGGGAGCAGATGAAGCGAGGGAGCTTGCTTTAAGTGAGTTAAAACACTAGACAACCCGATTTTGTCGGATGCATTCGGCATACCAGTCGGCACTAGATTTGGGGGTACGGTTCTGAGTCGGGAAATCAACTCGAACGATACCAAAACGGCGAT
>CASBQM010000093.1 GCA_949127645.1 Synechococcales cyanobacterium PMM_0036 | reverse complement strand
TGCCAGCCATCTTTAATTATCCTGATGTTTCGAGAGTCACACCTAGTTTCCCACGCATTAAAAAATCGCGCCTCTTGAGAAGAGGCGCGATTTTTTAATGCGTGGGAAACTAGGTGTGACTCTCGAAACATCAGGATAATTAAAGATGGCTGGCAAGACTTATTTAGAAGATTCCTTACAGGATTACCTGCTTTCCGTTTCGCTGCGAGAGCCAGAAATCTTGCGGAGTCTGCGGCAAGAAACGGCGACTCACTCTATGAGCCAGATGCAGATTGCACCTGAGCAGGGGCAATTGATGCGGCTGCTAGTGCAGTTGATGGGGGCTAAAAAAGCGCTGGAAGTTGGCGTATTCACTGGGTATAGCTCCCTCTGTGTGGCGATCGCCCTCCCTCCCGACGGCAGGCTAATCGCCTGTGATGTCAGCGAAGAGTATACGGCGATCGCTCAACGCTATTGGCAGCAAGCAGGCGTTGCCGACAAAATTGATCTGCGGATTGCCCCAGCGCTAGAGACTCTAGACCAGCTCTTAGCCGCTGGAGAAGCAGGCACCTTTGACTTTGCCTTTATTGATGCCGATAAGAGCAGCTACGACGGCTACTATGAGCGATCGCTTCAGCTCGTGCGTCCAGGAGGTCTAATCGCCATCGATAACGTCCTTTGGTCGGGCAGAGTGGCTGATTCGCAAGTACAAGATAGCCGCACCGAAACCATCCGCGCCTTCAATCAAAAGCTGCATCAGGACGATCGGGTTAATCTGAGCGTACTGGCGATCGCCGATGGTTTAACCCTAGCGCTCAAAAAACATTAGCCCTTAAGGGGATCAAACCACGATTCACGACTGACCCAAAAATCTGTGTACTTAGCCCGCCTTGGGAGAAGGGGCTGGGGGATGAGGGGAAAAGATTTGTCACCCTATCAGGTGTCATAACCACAAAAAGGCTTAGCCTTAACTAGATAAAGTAGCGGCTAAGCCACAAACTATTCCTTTTGAACTCTAGAATTTTGAACTCTAGAACTCTGCGTCTATTGCACAGAAATTTCGGCTTGTTCAGGCAATTCTGCCTCCGTCGCCACCAATCCTGCCGCTCTCAGAACTACTCCATTGAGGTGAGTTCTCACCTGACGACGCTCTTGCTCTTGGTAAATTAATGCGCCAAGGTGAATTACAGCAAGTACGATCGCTACTCCAGATAGCACATAGCTATGAATCGTATACATATGCTGTACCGTGGTGGAGTTCACGCCGTTGCCGCCCGTAAGAATGTCGCGTAGATAAGGACCGATAAACGGAATGATTTCGATTGTCTTCAGCTCTACCTTGTAGCGCCAATAGCCCACCTGATCCCAGTCCAGGATGATGGCAGTCCAGCTCAAACCGATCGCCACAAGCGCGTAGAAAATTCCGCTGATCCAGGCAGCAAGCCAGCTCGGGCGAAACTGCCGTCCTAAAAACATCACCACAATTTGCAGCAGCGCGACCACAATTAAGCCATTACCTGCCAGATCATGCAAGCTGCGAATTAAAACGCCGTTGGGAATCAGCTCTGTAATCCGACGGAGTGAACTAAACGCCCCTCCTGCGGTGGGTTCGTAGTAAAAAGAGAGCAAGATGCCAGTAACACCTGCCAGAATGACCAGGGAGAAAGCGGCAACTGCCAGAACGGTAGCACTACGCTGTAACGCAAATCGGTAATCTGTGGTTTTCATATGCTGTTGTGGAGTTTGAGGGAGTGCGATTTGAAGAGACGCAGTTTTAATAGCAGGTCTGAACTTCAGATGCTGACTTAAATCCTGACCTAAAGATGAGTGCTGGTTCAAAGCGCCAACTCAGAGACATGACCTTTGAGGAATCAGCATAAAGTAAAATAATTTAATTATTTAGTTTTGTAACCATTATAGTAATTTCTTCTTAATATTTCGCAATCTGCCGATCTGAAGAGGGAAGATTTCTGAGGTTGCTCAGCAGTTAGATAGGACGGCAGGGTTCTCATGCCAAAAATCTATAGAAATCATAGTCTCGATATAGGTTTGTCAAAGTCTTGAGGTTAAATCGATAAGATGAAGAGATAACGACTTCTACTAGCGTCACTGCCAGAAGCGTCTGGCAAGAGGCTCTGTTTAGGTTGTGTCTATTCTAAAGTTGCATACCCCCACTCCAATGATTCCTGAATTATCAAACGCGATCGTCGCTCTAGAGGATATTCCCGCAGACTGGATCGGTCTGCGGGCGGTCAAAGAAACGGTTGGGCATCGCCATGTCCGGGACGGTAAACCCCAAACGAACGGCAAATCCCTCAACTATGGAATCATGGTAGAGGTGATGGCTCAAGGACAAATTGGCTACGGCGCGACCAATACTGTGACTCTGGACAGCATTCGATCGGCAGCTCAGACGGCATATCGGCAGGCTCTAGCCGCTAGCGAGTGGTCTATTCATCCACTGACAATCGCCGTTCGCCCTAAGGTGGTCGGGCAATATCTTTCGCCCTTTGTTAAGCCCTTGGATGCTATGACTCCGGGCGAAATTAATGATCTACTGGTGCGTCTGTGTCAAACCCTCAAGGTGTCCGAGCAGATTGTGCAGACCAACGCCACCGCGATCGCCAACGAAACAGAGTCCTGGTTTGTCAGCAGCAATGGCTCAGAGGTTTACCAGAAGTTTTTGATGCTAGAAACGCACTATGGCGCAACGGCCCAGGATGGGGCGATCGTGCAGCAGCGGAGCAATAACGGCTACCTAGCGCACTGCTATCAGGGCGGTTGGGAGCTTTTCCCTGAAGCAGATTTATGGCAACGGGCACAGCAGGTCGGCGAACAGGCGATCGAGCTATTGGTCGCTGAGGAATGTCCGGAAACCACCACCACGCTGGTTCTGGCACCCGATCAGATGATGCTGCAAATTCATGAGAGCATTGGGCATCCGCTAGAACTCGATCGAATTTTGGGTGATGAGCGCAACTATGCCGGGGGCAGCTTTGTCAAAGCGTCCGACTTCGGAGCGCTATCCTATGGCTCTAAGCTAATGAACGTGACGTTTAACCCGACGATCGCCGGAGAATTTGCCAGCTATAGCTTTGATGACACTGGGGCACCTGCCACCCGTGAGTATGTGATTCAGGACGGCGTGTTGCTGCGGGGGCTAGGCAGCCTAGAAAGCCAGACAAGAACCGGAATTCCGGGCGTATCCTGTGCCCGTGCCTCATCCTGGAATCGTCCGCCGATCGATCGAATGGCAAACCTTAACTTGGAGCCAGGAACAAACTCCTTTGAAGACTTGGTTGGAGACATTGAGTCAGGAGTTTATATGGAGTCGAATTGCTCCTGGTCCATTGACGATCAGCGCCACAAGTTTCAGTTTGGCTGCGAGTACGCCAAGCTAATCGAAAAGGGCAAACTCACCGAGACTCTGCGCAATCCCAACTACCGTGCCACCACTCCCCAGTTTTGGCACAGCCTGACTGGGGTAGGGGATGGCTCAACCTGGCAGATGTATGGCACACCTTACTGCGGTAAAGGCGAACCCAATCAGGCGATTCGAGTGGGGCATGGCCATGCCCCACTCGAATCGCCTGATTGGGTTCGCCTTTAC
>CASBQM010000092.1 GCA_949127645.1 Synechococcales cyanobacterium PMM_0036 | reverse complement strand
CTCAACCTCGACAAAATTGCTTGGCAGCCCTGCAACCCTGCCGTGGGTGGGCCGGCAAAATCTCAGTTGACCCATGAAGTAGACGCTTTAGGCGGCGAGATTGGCAAAATTGCCGATCGCACCTATCTCCAAAAGCGGGTGCTAAATATCTCACGGGGTCCGGCAGTTTGGGCGCTGCGGGCACAAACCGACAAGCGGGAATATGCGGCGGTAATGAAGACCCTGATCGAAAATCAGGAAAATCTGTTTGTGCGCGAGAGCATGGTGACCGACCTGGTGCTGGGCAAGAATCAGGAGGTTGTCGGGGTCGAAACCTACTTCGGCGTGGCGTTTGAGTGTAAAGCCGTGGTGCTGACCACCGGAACTTTTCTGGGCGGCGTGATCTGGGTGGGCAACAAGTCGATGGCAGCCGGACGCGCTGGAGAGTTTGCGGCAGTGGGGCTAACGGAAACCCTGAATCGGCTGGGCTTTGAAACGGGGCGGCTGAAGACGGGCACTCCGGCAAGGGTCGATCGGCGATCGGTAGACTATAGCCAAATGGAGCTTCAGCCGGGAGATGCAGAAGTGCGCTGGTTCAGCTTTGATCCAGAAGTCTGGGTGGAGCGAGAGCAAATGCCGTGTCACCTGACCCGCACCACGCCCGAAACCCATCGGCTGATTCGGGAAAATCTGCACCTATCGCCCGTGTACGGCGGCTGGGTCGATTCCAAAGGCCCACGCTACTGCCCCAGCATTGAGGATAAGATTGTCCGGTTTGCCGACAAAGAATCTCACCAGATTTTCATCGAACCGGAAGGGCGAGACATTCCAGAGCTATACATCCAGGGCTTCTCAACCGGGCTACCAGAAAGCCTTCAGGTGCGACTATTGCGATCGCTTCCCGGTCTGGAGAACTGCACTATGTTACGTCCGGCATACGCAGTGGATTATGACTACCTGCCTGCCACCCAGTGTTACCCAACGATGATGACCAAGAAAGTCGAGGGGCTTTTTTGCGCTGGGCAAATCAACGGCACCACGGGCTACGAGGAGGCTGCCGCCCAAGGTCTGGTTGCTGGACTGAACGCGGCGCGGCTCTGTCGGGGTCAGGAGATGATCGTCTTCCCCCGCGAACACAGCTATATTGGCACCTTATTGGACGATCTTTGCACCAAAGACCTGCGAGAGCCTTACCGAATGCTGACTTCCCGATCGGAATATCGGCTATTGCTCCGCTCAGACAATGCCGACCAGCGCCTCACGCCTTTGGGACGCGAAATTGGGCTGATTGACGATCGCCGTTGGCAAATGTTTAGCCGCAAGCAGGAGAACATCGCCACCGAGAAAGAGCGACTGCATTCCACTCGCGTCAAGGAGCATGAGCTGATCGGCCAGCAAATTTTTGCGGACACTCAGCAAGCTATCAAAGGCTCCGTTACTTTAGCAGATCTGCTGCGTCGTCCCGGCATACACTATGTTGATCTCGATCGCTATCGGCTCAGCAATCCGGCTCTCACCCCTGCCGAACGAGATGGGGCAGAAATCGATATCAAATACTCCGGCTATATCCAGCGGCAGCAAAACCAAATTGATCAGATTGTCCGTCAGGCACACCGATCGCTGCCCCCCAACCTGGACTATATGGCGATCGGCACCCTCTCTATGGAGTCACGCGAGAAGCTGTCTAAAGTCCAGCCTTTGACGATCGGACAAGCCGCCCGAATTGGGGGTGTGAATCCGGCGGACGTTAACGCGCTGCTGCTGTATCTGGAGATTCGATCGCGCCCTGCAACTCCTCGGCAAACGGTTACGTCTTAAAAGATGAGGATTTGGAAAGCGAGAAGCTAGATTTGAGTCTTGTAATTTTGGCGCTGAAGTCCAAGATTCCATTTTCTAGAGTTGTGTTATGATTCTGCCCTAAAGTTCCAAATGAGGCGGCGGATTGCCTGAAGCAGATTGCCCAAATCAGTTTGGACTTGTTCCTCTCACTGCTCAGGCGATCGCGTATGTCTCAAACTAGCTCCTCGCAAGCCACTGTCCTTGATACTCCGACTCCGAAACTCGCCCACTCAACAAGCCAGATGCCGGACGCTAATTCTGATCTAAATCCCGCCATGCCTGAAGATGAAGGCGATTTTGAGTCGGTAGCCGATCGCCTGATGGATAAGCTCTTTGCTGATGTCGATCGGATGCTTGATCGAGATGTTGACCTGTTGCCTGAGCCGTCCCAGCCCTCCTTACATTCGTCTACTCAATCGCCTGTAGACACGGTTTCCTCTGCTTCTGCCGAGCTGCAAAGCCTGACGCTGTTGCCCAAGCTTTCCCCACGCCCGTCTCTCTTAGAGCAAGCTAACACAGAGGAAGAGCTGTCTGATCTGGCGGCACTGATGGCAGAGGTGACTGAGGAGGAAGCGCCCAAAAATCGCTCCTTTGATAAGCTGCTGCTGAGCCTGATGGCGATCGCACTAATGGCGGCAGGTGGAGCATGGTTTTACTCCCGCAATCGCCTTGCCCCTGTTGCTGTTGTGCCACCCTCGGCAACTCAGATTCAGTCGCAAAAAGATCAGGAGTTTCTGGACTACGTGAGCCGATCGCTCGATCGGCTGGAGCGAGATGCCAAAGCGCAGCGCCAAGCCGCCACGATCGCCGCTGCTGCTCCTAGCCCCAGTCCCTCTACGGTGCTAGAGCGGGTTTACATTCCTATTTATCAGTCGCCTGTTGCCGCTAACCCAATACCTATTGTGCCTCAGACGATTCCTCAAGCTGCTCCTCAGAAGGCTCCTCAAGGTTCCCCAATTCTGCCCCAGAATGCGCCCCAGATATCACCTGCAACAGCCTCCGCCCCTGCAACAGCCCCCAACATTACATCGGCTGCAACCCGTGTCTTGATCGGCGTATTGGAATTGGGCGATCGCTCGGCTGCGCTGTTTGAGATCGACGGTGCGCCCCAGAGAATTCAAATTGGCGAATCGATTGGTGGCAGCGGCTGGACGCTAGTTTCCATCAAAAATCAGGAAGCGATCGTGCGGCGAAATGGCGAAGTGCGATCGATTTACGTCGGGCAGAAGTTCTGAGGCACTCTCTAAAATTAATTTGCTCTCAGGCTAAATT
>CASBQM010000091.1 GCA_949127645.1 Synechococcales cyanobacterium PMM_0036 | reverse complement strand
GCTAATGAACTAAAAAAACGATATGCAGATGGAGAGCGGGATTTTACTGCCACTGACTTGAACGGTGCAAGCCTCAACTGGATCAACCTGAGTGGGGCAAACCTGGTGAGGGCAGACTTGTATGGGACACAACTGAGTGGGGCAAATCTCAGTCAAACTAACTTGAGAGAGGCTAACTTAAGTTATGCAGATCTGAGTCGAACAGATTTGAGTCAGGCAAACTTGGAAGGGGCAGACTTAGAAGGGGCAAACCTCAGTAATACTAACCTGAGTGCAGCTATTTATAACGAGCTAACTAAGTTTCCTCAAGGTTTCGATCCTAGTAAGGTAGGGATGCTCAACTCTCACAATTTGAGGGAACAAGCCGCCCAGACAGCCAACCCTCCAGTAGTACTAGCAAATGAAACCAGCACTTCATCTGAAACGGCAGAAAACCCTGTTGTTGAGGCTCCAGGCGATCGTCAAATTTATATTCCAGAAATGATATCAGTCTCACCGCCTGCTTATACTTTTACCCCTCCTTCTCAGCCTCCACTAACAACCACTAAGGCAGAAGTCCCTATTCTTCCAGCAGCATCAAGTCAGTCTGGTAATTTGAAAAAAACTCTGATTACTAGCAGTTTGATTGGGGGAGCTATAATTCTCGGTTTTATTTTGACAAGAACTCCCCAATCATCCCAGCAGGTTGTTTCTAGTTCATCACCAGATCCAAATGTTAGTCAAACAACATCAACTAACTATAATCACCAACAGCAGTTTGCCGATGAAAACACCATTCCTGCAAAAGATAGTTTATATGGTCAAGTTGAAATTAGAAATGCTTATTGGCAAGAAGTGCCAAACACTTTTAATACTAAATTTGGCAGTTCAGCTTACATTGACACCAACGGCATCAAAAAAAATGGAAATTTTATAGTTTTTGATATAGACGATCCTGATGGAGATTACCGTCAGGTACAGGGCATCTGTAATGCTAATGGATATCGCATATTGACTATTGGCTCTTGGAAACCAAAAATGCAAGTTTTTTCCCAGGTAAACGATCGCCCTGACTGGCTCAATCCTACTGAGTATCAAAAAAAGCTATTAGCTTATGCTTGTAGTAAAGAAAACACGAAAAAGCCTGATTGGCAAGAAGTGCCAAATACTTTTAATACCAAGTTTGGCATTTCGGCTCGCATTGACACTAACAACATCAAAAGCAATGGCAATTTTATCGTTTTTGATGTCGCCGATCCTGACGGCGATTACCGCCAGGTACAGGGTATCTGTAATGTTAATGGATACCGGATATTGATTTTTGGCTCTTGGAAGCCAACCACTAAGTTTATACCCTCAGATAATAATCATTATCAATGGTTAGATCCTACTGAATATCAGAGACAACTATTGAGGTTTGCTTGCAATGCCAAATAAGAAATTAGAGAGGAATTTATGAACGCTAATGACCTAAAAAAACGATATGCAGATGGAGATCGGGATTTTACTGCCGCTGACTTAAGCGGTGCTAGCCTCAGCTGGATTAACTTGAGTGGGGCAAACCTGTCTCGGACTGACTTGTATGGGGCGCAACTTAGTGGGGCAAATCTCAGTCAGGCTAACTTGAGTGCGGCTAACTTAAGCGGTGCCGATTTGAGTAGGGCCGATCTCAGTGGCGCTAACTTGGAAGGGGCAGACTTGCAAGGGGCAAACTTAAATAACACCAACCTAAATGCAGCGGTTTATAACCAACTAACTAAGTTTCCTCAAGGTTTTGAGCCTGGGGAAGTAGGGATGCTCAACTCCGAGCAGTTAAAAGAACAAGCCGCCCAGACAGCTAAACCGCCAGTAGTGCTAGCAGATCGAACCACCACCCCAACTGAAGATTTAAACCAGACTGTTGTGGATTCTTTAGGTACTCATCAAGTTTATCAAACAACTCCAACTCCTATCTTCCACTTTGAGAATTCAATCCCCACCCCCAATGTAGAACCCGCAGTTACCGGACAAGTACCCTTTCAAAATTTTACCGCATACGGCTCTAGTAATTCAACCTCTACAGCCACAAACTCTAAAAGTTCAGAAGATGTGAAGAAAGCTGCGATCGTGGGCAGCGTTATTGGGGCAGCGATTATCATAGGTTTCCTGGTGACAAAGAGCCCTCAACCATCTCCGACTCCAACACCTACATCCAATCCCAATGCAACACCTTCTTCTTCCACTCCAAGTCCGTCTCCTCCTGCTCCTCAACCCAGTTCATTTACCCAACAAGACGCTGTAAACCTGATTAATGCATGGCTAGAAGGTAAGCGAGTGATGTTCGCGCCCCCCTACGATCGCCAGAAAGCAGAAGAATTGACTACAGGGGAACAATATCAGAAAACAGCAGGACCAGAAGGCACCATCAATTGGTTACAAAATAATAATGCTTACTACCGATATGGTGTAGTAAAAATTGACGGCATTGACGAATTTGTTATCAATGGTAATCGAGCGACAATTCAAGTTAAAGTTATTGAAGACCGGACTCTTTATAAAAATGGTAGAGTAGATCCAGGACAAAGTGACTTCAAAACTAGGACAGTAGTTTATAATTTAGAATTAGTTGGTGGACGCTGGAAAATAGCTTCGTCAAAAATACTTTAGTAAATGAAATATGCGATTTATCAAAACCTTATTCCGTCACTTTAAACTCATATCGATCGCAACAATAGTTGCAATCGTGGTTGTACTGGGTGGATGGCTGTTAAGCAAATATTTATCCCCAAATCTACCAGTTCAGTCTAATCCTGCTGCATCTTCTAACCTCGTTTCTCCCAATCCAACCTCAAGTTCTCCTAGTTTAGCTACGCCAGCAGCGCCGACTGATGCGACGGATGCAACTAACAAGCCCGATCCCACCCAGCAACCCCATGTTTCTGGGAAACCTTACCTAGGTCATTTTCCTTATCCAGAAGCAGATCGCAGCCGCTTAATGATTATAACTAGCTATGCTAAAGGCGAATATCAGCGGTTTGAGTCAATGGATATAGAAGCAGGAAAAGCATTGATGAAGCTTATCTATGCTGCCCGTGATGAAGGAGTATGGATAATACCTGTTTCAGGATTTCGTAGTGTCGAGCAACAAAGCAAATTATTTAAGGCTCAGATTGAGCGTCGTGGTTCAGAGCAAGAAGCGGCAAAGTTAAGCGCTCCTCCAGGTTACAGCGAACATGCAACTGGCTACGCTGTAGATCTAACTGATGGTAAATTTCCTAAGCAGGATGTGAAGTTTGAATTTGAACAAACGGATGCTTTTCGTTGGCTGACTCTCCACGCTAAAGAATACGGCTTTGAGATGTCATTTCCCCAAGGTAATGCTCAAGGCGTCAGCTATGAGCCTTGGCATTGGCGATTCGTAGGTTCAAGCTCTGCTGCACAACTTTTTGGCAGGTCAACAAATTAAGGCTGATAAAAAACGTACAAATTTCTCAAACTTTAGGTGTCTCTATGATGTTAAAAAAAATTGGACTAAGTTTAGCGATCGCACTCAGCATAACTGCCCCAGCTTATGCGCTTCCAGGACAGAATATAGAAACAGTTGTTGAATGGTCTGAGAACCATCCACTTCTCCGAAAACTAATTTATTGTTGTACTGGTGGTCTGCTTGGCACGACTAAACAGTACAGCAGCAAATTTCATTTTAGACAATATTCTCTATATTTTACAGTTTGGGCTAGTGGAAACAAGGAAGATAAAGGAATAGTATTGATTGAAGAAATAAGGTCTTCAAATAGAGAACATATTTTTTTTTGATAGAAATAGAGTTGATTCTATTTCTATCATTCAGAGTATATATGGTCAACGCATTGCTAATGATTTTCAGAACTCTAGGTATAGCATTAGGATTCAAAAAACTACTCCACCAATAAAAATATACGAAGGAATAAAATATGGATACTTAAGTCAAGGGTGGCGTTTTGCAGTTGTTGATAAAAAACAATTACATTATAGTATCGGGTCTCTTGAGACTTGTGGTGAGTACATTGACTGTCCTGGAGATTAGCGATTTCCAGTTCGTGGATTAACCCCCCGACTACACATTTTTGGCATACGAATAGGAAGCAAGTTTGATAACATGATTAAAAAACTTAGACTTAATGTGTGGCACTTATGACTGAACATTCACAAGTGTTGCCACCTGGTTGCCTACTCCGCCCTGCCCGTGCCGATGATATGTGGGCGATTCGATTTTTGGTGCTAGGAGCCACACTAGATCCCACTCAATTGCG
>CASBQM010000090.1 GCA_949127645.1 Synechococcales cyanobacterium PMM_0036 | reverse complement strand
GATTTCAGTACTCGCACTTTCGAGTCGTAGGAATGAACGAATACGGCAACATGCTATGCCTTCGTGAAGTTCATGGGTCACGCATTGCATATAACTCCGCCTATGGCTGGATGTACCGCAGTGAACAGCAACACCGTTGGCTGATGGGCGATATTGCCGAGGCAGAGATAGACAAGGGAGCAATCGACACGCTCTTAGGCCGTCAACGCCATGCCGCCGCAGCGCAGAATGATGCCATTGCATCAAAGTCGGCTTGTACCACTCGCAACATTAGCAGCGCCAAGAGCTTGCTCAAGCCATACGTGACAATACCCGTTGAGCAATTCGATAACGTCCCCTATCTGCTCAATACATCATCTGGGCTGATTGACTTACGGACTGGCGGCATTGTTGCGGAGGAATCAGGACGATTTACCTATTGTGTGAATGTCGATTACGACCCAGGTGCAGACTATACAAAATGGCTAAACTTCCTTGATCAGACCATTGACCACCACGCTACAAGCGAAGTGATGCGCGATTACGTCCAGATGAGTAAGGGATACAGTCTGACTGGCTACACTAGGGAGGAATGTTTATTCTATCTTCATGGGCCTACTCGCAGCGGTAAAGGCACAATCGAGACTGTTATGCTGGAAATGCTAGGCGCGCCACTGGCAACCGCCGCCGCTTTTAGCACGTTCACCCGCCGCCGCGATGGGAACTCTTTTGACTTGGCCCCACTGAAAGCCGCGCGGATTGTTGTCGCAAGTGAAGGCGAAAAACGTAACCCACTGAATGAGGCGACCGTAAAAACTATCACAGGCCGCGACCGCATTACTTGCGCGTTCAAAGGCAAGGACGAATTTTCCTATACGCCAAACTATAAGATTTGGCTCGCCAGTAATCACCCCGTAGCAGGCGACCCCGACGACGACGCATTCTGGAACCGTATCAAGGTTATATCTTGCCCCTGGAGCAAGGCCGGCAACGAGGACAAAAGCCTCAAGGATAGTATGGTACAACCGGATTACCTGCGCGGCGTGCTGGCTTACATGGTGTTAGGCGCAAAGATGTGGCATATGGAACCAAACGGGCTAGTTACACCTGATTGTGTACGCCAGTCTGTACAGGAGCATCGCGACGCCCAAGACTCTATCGGCCAGTGGCTACAGGAGAACACAATAGAGCCATCTATTGCGGGTGCATTCATTGCACACGGGAAGTTACACACCGATTACAAAAACTGGTGTGAGGAAAACGGGCATGCGCCAAAGATGGGCAAGAGCTTCGCCCAGGCTATGGCGACGAAAGGCTATGAACAAAAGCGGACAAATGTCACGCGTGGCTATACAGGTATAGAAATTCGCGAGTGACAGAAAGTGACACGTGACAGAAAGTGACGGCACTTTCGTATCAGTGCAAACATGCGTTTTCGCGAGAGACTATAAGGAATATTCTGTCACTTTCTGTCACTCTGTCACTTTCTGTCACTAAACAAAGAAGAATTGGCCTTAGCTAATAAGACAAAAGTTTACAGATTTACAGATGTTACACGTATTTTCAAGTATTTCCTTAGTAAACCTTTTCGCGAGAATAGTTCAAAACATCTGTAACATCTGTAAATCTGTAAACTTTTTTAGGTAATTTAGGCGAAAAATCAGACCTGTAAGGCCATAGAGAATGAACACAAGCACTAAGACAATCGATACCGAAGCAATCAAACAAAGCATTGAT
Organism: Synechococcales cyanobacterium PMM_0036; assembly: GCA_949127645.1. GTDB lineage: Bacteria > Cyanobacteriota > Cyanobacteriia > Elainellales > Elainellaceae > Drouetiella. Next base: position 1,222 of record CASBQM010000090.1, on the reverse strand, counting down.
TTACGCGAATATGCAGGAAGATTTACTACCCTGCACAGAGAATCCGCGCATGAACTGGCAGGCCCCTGCCCCAAGTGTGGCGGTGATGACCGCTTTCATTGCGATGCTGATTGGTTTTTCTGTCGGCAATGCCATACCAAGCGCGGCGACATTATCGAATTTATCACCTGGAAAGATGGTGTAAGTTTCAAAGAAGCGGCCGCCACCCTCACCAATACGCCCTTACCTGCACCGGCCACCCGACGCGCACCGGCCCACAGGCAGCCTACCGAGCAGCCCAAGGACTGGCAGCGCCAAGCAGAGGCCATTGCAGAGCAGGCCCACGCCCGGCTATTCGATGACAATAACGAAGAAGCGGAGATCGGACGCCATTATCTAGAGCACGTTCGCAAGCTGGAGCCTCACGTCTGGTTATCGTTCAAGCTGGGCTTCGCAAAAGATGCACCCCTGCCAGGCACAAAAGGCGAGCAGCGCGCCCCGGCCATTGTCATCCCCTGGTATCGAGACGGTAAGGTTGTGGCGATGCGCTTTCGCTTCCTGCAATGGCACGAGTACACCGATAGCGAGGGCAAGCCGCGCAGGGAGAAACAGACGGCGCTTACTGGTAGCAGTTTCAGCGGTGTCTTTCATGGCGCCCAGGCGCTTGAGGGGAATATAGCTGAATTTTCAACTCTCCTTCTGATCGAAGGCGAGGTCAACGGCATGTCAGTGTGGCAAGTCTCCAGCTATTCACGCCTGGATGTACTGAGCTTGGGCAGCGAATCGGCCAGTATGACACCGGCCATGATAGAGCAGGCAAAGCAGTATGCAACGGTGATGGTTTTTTTGGACAAGGCAAAGCGCGCAAGGGCAATACAAGAGTTATTGCCCGCTGCCTACTTAATAGAATCACCTAGCGGCCAAGACGCCAATGACATGCTTCAAGCTGGCACGCTGGGCAGCTTTCTTGCTCTGCATCGTTTTCAGGCAGCAAAGAGCCTGCACGAGCAAGAGCGCCTACTATGGGATTTATGGGACGCCGCCCGCGCCTGGAATGGAGTAGACACGGACACGAAGCGTATGATTGCCTACATCGCCAAGACGCTAGGCAAACAAGTACAGCTTGCAGAAGTACGCCCAGGGACTTGGCGCATTGTGTAAATCGGATTTTGCCGCCGACTAATCCACACACTTACACCTTATTTTCACCCTATTCTCACACCAAGGAGTCACAATGTCAGTT
>CASBQM010000089.1 GCA_949127645.1 Synechococcales cyanobacterium PMM_0036 | reverse complement strand
CTCTGGCAGCGTAACGTTCGCCTGCCACTTATCTGACGAAAAGCTTGCCTTATTGTCCGGCTCAAGCGGCAGCTCAGGCGTATTTACCGAGCTTCTCTGAAGAGGCTGACCCAGAGCGTCTGCTTGAGAAGATTCTAGGAGTAAAGAAATAGGGGAGCGATCGCCTAAAGGAGCAGGATCTAAAGCAGAATTGCCCAAAGACCTGCTGAACTCTGGCTCAGCCTTTGCAACAGGATGAGGACTCGCATTAACAGGGGAAGAAGCGTTCTCAGGCGACAGAAGATTGACGACTGGAGGTAGAAGCGGTGGAACCGAATAGGGCATACTCTAATCGAAATACGACAGACGGACAGCCCAAATCCAGACCTTTAGCCGTCCTCAACACTAGCTCAGGAGCCGACGGGCAGTAGACCCATGACCTGAGTGCAAGCTTCCTATTCAAGATCCCGACGGTTGGGGTTGCGAGCCGGATCGTTTGACAAAAACCCGAAAATAAATAGCCCCAAGAAAAAGGCAACAACGACGTAAACCACGATCTTAAGAGTCAGCATCGGAAAATCTCCTGCGGAAAATCTTTCTAAAAATTAAGCTCTCTCATCATACACCTTGGGAAAACGCTTACACTTCCTGTAACCCTTACTTTTGCAAAGTTTGCGGTTTTAAAGTTTGCGATTTTGCGATTGAGAAACTTATGCATCGCCTATTCGCCAGTAGCGTAGATGGGGTGGGCTAGATTGAGCGATCGCCACCACTAGCGCCGCCGTATAGTCAGGCTGCGGTTCTAGGGTATGAAGCCACCAGTTTGCCGAATTTGGCGTAAGGATGAGCCTAGCAGGTATGTCAGGAGCCAGAGCTACCTCGACCCGATCTAACTCCGCCAGCCCAGTACCGATCGCCTTTAGGTAAGCCTCTTTGCAAGTCCAGCCGCGAAAGAAAGCCCTAGCCCTCTGATGAGGCGGCAAAGCTAGCAGCGTTGAATGTTCTCGCTTAGAGAAAAACCGTTGCGTGATCTGCTCTAAATCGGCGATGGGACGGCGAACATATTCTACGTCAATTCCCATAGGGCGATCGCGTCCAACAGCATACAGCGCCAGTTCATGCCCATGAGACACATTGAACTGAAGATCGGCAAACTGAAGATCGGGCATAGGGATAACAAAAGGCTTGCCGTGAGCGCCGTAGCCCAACTGAACCTGATCAGGAGCGATCGCTAAGTAGCGCCCCAGCACCTCTCGAAGCAGCCCACGTCCGCTAATAAAACGGAGGCGATCGCGCTCTCGCCGAAATCGTGCGGCTCTAGCCTGTTCCTCTTCTGACAAAAGTTTTGCTAGATGCTCAACCTGGGCTGAAGACTGACGGAGGGGCGCTTGCCAAACATGAACTTCATTCGGCAAAAGAGATAAGTTCTCAGGCGGTGAGAGCCATTCAGTCACGAGATTATTCATATTTAAGTTGCGTCAGTCAATCAGGGTGATACAGCTTGAATAGGGCAGCTTAGGTAGGATTTAGCTATACAGACGGCTTAAATCCTGTGCAGTATGATCAACAGGGTTAATTAGAGTCCGATTACTCCTTCTACTGATTACTCCTTCTACTGATTACTCCTTCTACTTATGACTCCTACCACCACCACAGACTTGCTGGAACATCTCAACTGGCGCTATGCAACCAAAAAATTTGATCCTGCCCAAGTGATCTCGCCGGAAATCTGGTCAGCGCTGGAGGATTCCCTTGTGCTAACTCCATCTTCCTACGGGCTACAACCCTGGAAATTTTTGGTCATCACCAGTTCTGAGCTGAAAGCACAGCTCAGACCCATCTCTTGGAATCAGGCGCAGGTGACAGACTGCTCTCACTATGTCGTCTTTACTATTCGCAAAAATCTGGCGACTGAGGATGTCGATCGCTTCATCTCTCGCACGGCTGAGGTGCGCAATGTCTCCGCAGAATCTATTGCAGGGTATCGCAACGTCATAGTGAGCGACATTATCTATGGCGCACGTAGCCTCCACGTCAATGAATGGGCAACCCGGCAAGCCTACATTGCTCTGGGTAATTTCATGACCTGTGCCGCTTTGCTAAACGTTGACACCTGCCCCATGGAGGGAATCGACCCTGCCAAGTACGATTCTGTGTTAGGACTTCCCCAAAAGGGTTTCGCCACGGTGGTGGCTTGTGCAGCGGGCTACCGGGCAAACGACGACAAATATGCCGAACTTGCCAAGGTAAGATTTCTCAAATCAGAGATGATTGAGACCCTGTAGTATATCTGTAGCATCGCTGCATTTTGAAAGGGGGACTATGTGCCCCTTTCAAATTTGAGGCTGAGCGATCGCTTGAGGCTACTTGCCCCCCATGCCATCGTATCGCTTCGGATCTTTCTTTTCTTTCTTAGATCCTGCCTCTCCCTTTGGTTTTTTGGTTTCTTTGTTGCCTTTTTTCTCTTTCGACATTTTCTTTTCCCCGATAAACGTTCTTTGCTCGGCAGAGCTTTGGGTAGTGCTTTAGGCTACAGGTGATTTTTCAAAAACGCCGAATACCATTTTTGAAAAACAAGAGCCATATTCAAAGCATTCCCTCTATATTTTGAACCAATTGCTTTCTGTAAATTAGTTTATGGGTCAAAACTTATTGACACCCTATGAAACCCTACTGACAGAAACCCTGCCAACATGAAACCCTACCAAAAAGTGCCGATCGTAGAATGCCATGAGCCGCTACTGCCCATCTCGCCGCAGTTTGCGCTGGAGACTCCTCACCCTTACGTTAGGCTGGGTGCGCCCTACGGGGGAAAGTCGCCCTACTACTTACGGCAGACCGTGCTAAAGCGTCTTTGTCAGGCTCAAGCTGAGCTGCAACGGGCGTATCCAGACTGGTATATTCAAATCTTTGATGCCTATCGTCCTTTGGCTGTCCAGCAGTACATGGTGGACTACACGTTTGCTGAGAACGTGGCTAAAACGCTTAAAGAGAAATCCATTACCTCCGAATACCTTACAGACGAGCAGCGTCAAAACATCTGGGCACAGGTCTATCAGTTTTGGGCAGTGCCTAGCTCCGATCCTGGCACGCCACCACCCCACAGCACGGGATCTGCCGTAGATGTGACTTTAGTAGATGCAGCGGGTCGGGCGATCGACATGGGTTCCCCTATTGATGAGATGTCGCTGCGCTCGCACCCTAACCACTTTGCTGAAGCTGCCAATAGCCAGGGGGAGGGCAATCAAGCCGTCTTTCACGCCCATCGGCAGATTCTGACTTCTGCCATGACTTCTGCGGGATTTCGGCAACATCCTAATGAATGGTGGCATTT
>CASBQM010000088.1 GCA_949127645.1 Synechococcales cyanobacterium PMM_0036 | reverse complement strand
TTCTATCGGTCTTCTGGGAGTGTGGTGGCACGCTGGCGGCTAAGGCGATCGCGGATGGCGCTATCCAAAAAGTTCTGGCGTTTATTGCGCCCAAAATTATTGGAGGGGCGGCTCCTTCGCCTGTGGGAGATTTGGGGCTGACGCAGATGACGGAGGCTTTGACGCTGAGTCGGGTAAAGTGGGAGGCGATCGGGGGGGATTTGCTGGTAGAAGGGTATCTTTAGATTTCGGATTTTGGAGGATTAAGGAGCGGATTTTGGAGGATTAAGGAGCGGCTTGAAGTAGACGCGATCGCATCTTGCAGTTTCTACGCCTGAGCTGAGCTGGTAGCCGTGGGATTCGTAGAGATAGACCGCTTCTTTGAGGACGCTGGCGGTTTCAAGCCAGACTTGGGTAAAGCCTTTGGCGGCGCTGTGCTGTTCGAGTGCCGTTAGCAAATAGCGTCCTAGCCCTTGACCTCGAACTTCTGGTAACAAATACATTTTGCGGATCTCGACGGCGTTTTCACCTCGGGCGATCGGGTAGTAGCCGCCTGTGCCGACAAGGCTTCCCTGCCGCTCGACCACCCAGAAGGCTCCGCCTGTCTGCCAGTAGGCGGTTTCGACGTTTAGCACGTCATGATCGGCTCCGACGGGTTCGCCCTGTAGCCCGTATTCTGTTAGGACAGATTGGATGAGGGCGGCAGCGGATTGGCGATCGCTGGGCTGCCAGTCTCGAATCAGGAAGTCACGATAAGTTTGGTGCATGGCTTGTCGGGTCGGATAGCAGTAACGTTGTTGGTGTGATGCTAGGCGTAAGGGCATGGCATTCGGCAGACCATTTTTTGCCGAGTCATAGAGCGTTCCTGTCGAATGCCGCGCCCCTATGGTAATCTCTCAACAAATCGGCATCACTAATCTGGTCGAGTTCGATTTGAGGCGCATGATTCATCCTAAAGGCTATCAGCAAGCACTCATTGAGAATTGCGTCGATCGCACTGTCGAGAAATTGGGTGCTTTTAACTTGGAATATCAACGACTTCGAGGAAGTGCCAGGATTAGCGTCCAGAGGATTAGACCGTTTGATAGTGTTGGGAGAAGATGGGCTAATGTAATGAGCTGCCGATCGCGTATAGTAAAATCTCCACAAACTCTCTAACCCATGCGGATTAAAATTTGCGGCATCATTCAGCCTGCCCAAGGACGATCGATCGCCCAACTTGGCGCAACGGCTCTGGGATTCATCTGTGTGCGGCAGTCTCTACGCTATGTCACCCCAGAGCAGATTCGAGCGGTGGTTGCAGAACTGCCAACTCAGACCCATCCGATCGATCGCATCGGGGTCTTTGTGGATGCAGCGATCGAGGAAATTGTCTGCACAGCAGCGATCGCCCAGCTCAACGCCGTTCAGCTCCATGGCAGCGAGTCGCCTCAGTTTTGTCGGGCATTACGTGACGCGCTCCCCGATGCCGAGATCATTAAAGCCCTGCGGGTACGAAGTCCTGAGACCTTGCAGCAAACCCAGGTTTATGAAGGAGCGATCGATACCTTGCTGCTAGACGCCTTTGATCCTCAAGCTACTCATCCCGGCACATATGGCGGCACTGGAAAAACGCTGGATTGGATCAGCCTCAAGCACTTTCGCCCCTTTTGCCCTTGGCTGCTGGCTGGAGGCATTACGCCTAATAATGTTTTGGATGCTTTGAACCAGATCCATCCTGATGGCATCGATGTCTCAAGCGGAGTGGAAAGGTCAGCAGGTGACAAAGATCTGACGAAAGTCACTCAGCTATTGCAGCAGTTGCAGGACAAAATGTAATATGCCGATCTCTTTTGGTATGGCTGAACAAAATTTTGCTGTTGTAACTTAATCTTTCCTAACTTTACAAAATTAGATTTAATCGAATATGCTCGAAGCAAAGGTTGCTTGCGGGCAAGCAGTGCCTATGGGACATGGAGTCTAAATCCGTTAAAACTACGAGAACATATCCAATGCGGCGTTATAGGGTTCGTGCTATCGCTCTCCTGATCATCGTTTTTACTACCACCGTTTGGATTGGCCCTGTGCTATCGCAAGAGAAACCCAGGGATAGCGCCACAGTTGAAGAAAAAGATACCAAGTCTAATATCAAAGATGTCATCGTTGATGCGCTGCAACCCGCAAAAACATCAGACCCCACGGCAGCAACCACAATTAAGGATGTCAAGATTTCAATTGAGGAACTGAAAGTTCTCGTTAAGCCACTGACTCTAGATGAACTTCGCAACGAAGAAGCGGCCTGGATGCTGGCGCTGCGAGGAAAAGCTCAAGAAATCAGCGAAGCAGAAGTTACTATCAAACGGCAGAATCAAGCCATCAACAATCAGCAGGAAGGAGCTGATGCCCTCAGCCAAGCCAAGCAGTCCCTACAAGAAGCTGAGAAAGAGCAAAAGGGTAAGGCTCCCGGCTCACCTCAGTATCAAGAAGCCGCAAAAAAGGTAGAAGATGCAAAAGAGAACCTGAAGAAAGCCCAGGAATCAGTCGAGAAGGCAAAAACGGCTAAAGCGACGCTGAGGGAAGATGATACATCGCGCAAAGCCCTAGAAAAAGCGAAGCAGGCTGGCGACTTGGAAACGGCTCAGAAAGAGCTAGAGCAAAAGAAAGAAGATCGCAATGCGGCGATCGCTGGCTCCCTACCCTATGCAAAGGCAGCCAAGATAGTTGACAGGTTAGCTGCCGCGATCGCCTCAGTGGAGAAAGCCGAAGAAGCGCAAACAAGTGCCAGACCTGATACACCAGAAGCAGAGCAAGCTGCCGTTCAAATAGAGCAGGTATATGCAGAGCTTGAACAAGTTCTTGAGGATATCGGGGTAGCAAATACTGCAAACAAGCCGTCCACGGTGCAATCGTCCCAAACTCTTAACCAGACGACAGACGTTCTAGAAAATACCCAAATCAAAGGCAATGGAGACGCGAAGGTAGCGGGTTCGCCCGGAAGTGCCCCTCAGCAAAAACTGCAACAGCAGCAGTTGACGAAAGCGACAGAACAACTGCAAAAGAGTACTGATAACGAATCAGAAGCCAAGAACCAGCTCGTTGTGACAGTTACCGAACTTCAGGGACAGCTCACGGCGATCGCCGATCGACTCAACGTCGTCTTGGATGCCATGGAGAAAAAAGGGGGTGATGTCAAGTCCGATCGCCAGTATCTTCAAGCCGTTACTGCTGTCGATGTCGATACCAAAGACGCTGAAGGGATAGGGATGCGGCTCCTCACATGGGGCAAATCAGAGGAAGGTGGCTTTCGCTGGATGGGCAACTTTGGAAAGTTTGTGGGGATTATCGTCACCTGGGTCATTGCCTCTCAACTCCTGGGTACGCTCCTCGATCGCCTGCTCGCCCTGTTTGGTAATGCGTCATCAAGAATGATGCGTCAATTTGTGGTGATGGTCGTCAAGCGAGGAGGACTCGTTGTTGGGTTTCTGCTCGCTTTGACCGCTCTAGAAGTCAGTATTGGCCCTGTTTTGGCTTTGCTTGGAGGTGTGACTTTCATCCTGGCATTTGCTCTGCAAAGCAATTTGGGTAATTTAGCCAGTGGTCTAATGATCATGGTCTACAAGCCTTTTGATGTGAGTGATGAGGTCAAAATTGGCTCACTCTGGGGCAAGGTAGAGACTATTACCTTAGCCAACACGAGAATCAAAGGTCTTGATGGTCAGATGTTTAGTGTTCCTAACAGCAAGGTTTGGAGCGACACGGTTGAAAACCTGAGTCACGGCAAAGCTCGTAAAATTTCCTTGCCGATCCGTGTCGGCTTCGATCAAGATCTGCGTCGAGTAGAGCAGATTTTGGTGGAAACAATGAAATCACACCCAAAAGTTTTAGAAAATCCCGCTCCAACAACCTCTATAAAGAGGCTTGAAGAATACTACATTCCCGTGGGTGCGAGTGCCTGGACGCAACAGGAGAATTACTGGGAAGTCCTCTCAGATCTTATCCGGATGGTGCAAGAACGTTTCCAGAAAGAAGGGATTGAATTTGCTGCCATCCCAAAGGTGATGAATATTAACCCAGAACCTCATGAGGGTAATGGTACCTCCTATCCAGAGCTAGAGGCTTCCACGCATCAAGCAAATTCAGGTTTAGAACGCTCTATCGATGGGGGAGATAGAGTCAGTTCTAAAAGAGTAGAAGTTCGATAGTTATTTGCTAAAGAATCACCTCTGTAATGCGGGTATCTTGTCCGCATTCATAGATCATTGTTATCAAAAACCTTCTAGAACATTGTCTAACTTTAGCAAGGCAAGTCTTCTTGTTGAACTCTTTGAGAGGCACACATTTCTAGCCGTGCCAGCGTTGTCGCGGCATCGGCAAGCTGAATTGCTAAATTGGCGCGTCGGGTGGGGTCTTTCTCGTTCCAAAGATGTTGCTCTAATGCATGAACCCGATAGCGAAATGCCTTAATGGAACTAGACGGAATCACCTTAGCTGTCATGCATTACAACCTCATTTCTGTGGAAGCACTAATTTTAAGAAAAACGCGCTCTGGTTCTAGATACACGAACGTCAAGAAAACAACCTCATCTTTATCAGCGATCGCTACCTCATATTTTACCTCTGACGGCTCTACAGACTTGTGCCGTACGATTACAGCGTAGTTCCCTAACGGTAAGTCATCAAAGCCAGTATCGGCATAAATTAGCTCAACAATCTCTTCCGCAACAATCCACTCATTTTGTTTGAGTAGCGTAACAAACGGAATGCCGTCGATCGACGTTAACGCAATGTTGTCTTGATTGCGAAGCATAACGAAGATGTCTGACACTTAACGAATCTCCCACAGTAATCTCAGGAGATTATGACATAACCGCATGACAGGATCATGCAAGATAACCCAGATTGTTTCCTTATTTTCAATAGAAGAATAGCGAGCCGTTCTCCTATTGAAAGTGATACCCCGCAGGTAGGCATAAAATATTACAAACTGTAATATCACGATCGCCCCAATGTGCAATGGTAGACTTTACCCTTCAAGCATAGGGCACTGATGCTGGTTGACTGATGCTGGTTAACTGATAAATCTTTGCCCCTCATCCCCCAGGTTAATGACCAGGCTAACGACTATGACGACTCCTCAGCTTTCCCAATTTCGATCGCCCCTCTCTCAGATCGCCCATCCTTTAGAACCCTTAACTATTGCTGAAGTTGAAGCCGCTGTGGCGATCGTCCGGCGTGAACAAAACGTAGGCAATCAGTTTCGCTTTCCCTGTGTCACGCTGCATGAGCCGCTCAAGGCAGAGGTCTTGAGCTTTCAGCCCGGTGATGCGATCGAGCGCCAAGCCTTCCTTATCTTGCTGGATAATGCTACAGGCAAAACCTATGAGGCGATCGTCTCTTTAACCCAGCAGCAGTGCGTTTCCTGGGTGCATATTCCCAACGTGCAGCCCAACATCATGCCTGATGAGTTGGTGGAATGCGAGGCGGCAGTGAAAGCGCATCCAGAGTTTCTGAAAGCAATAGCCCAACGAGGCATCACAGATTTAGATTTGGTGGTGGTTGACCCTTGGGCGATCGGCAGCTTTGGTTTTGAGGACGAAAAAGGCATTCGACTATCGCGCTGCTTATGCTATTTGAGAGCGACACCCAACGGCAATTTTTATGCCCGTCCGATCGATGGGCTAGTGCCAGTCGTAGACCTCAACACTATGCAGGTATTGCACATCGAAGACTTAGGCGTAGTGCCCGTGCCGCCCGAACCTAGTGAATATGGCGCGAAATTTGTGTCAGAGGTGCGGCAAGATATCAAGCCGCTGTATATCACTCAGCCCCAAGGCACCAGCTTTCAAGTAGATGGACATCACATTCGCTGGCAAAAGTGGGATTTGCGCATTGGCTTTACGCCCCGCGAAGGTTTAGTGCTGTATCAGGTGGGCTATGAAGACCAGGGTAAACTTCGCCCCATCCTCTACCGGGCATCAATGGCAGAAATGGTCGTGCCCTATGGCGATCCGCGTGTGCAGCACTTCCGCAAAAATGCCTTTGATCTGGGTGAACATGGCGTGGGCGTTTTAGCCAATTCGCTGACCCTGGGCTGTGATTGTGTGGGCGATATTCACTACTTCGATGGTGTGCTGACTAACAGTCGGGGCGAGGTATCGGTGACGAAAAATGCCATCTGCCTGCATGAGGAAGACTATGGCATTCTCTGGAAGCATACAGACTGGCGGATTGATGCGGTGGAGGTGAGGCGATCTCGGCGGCTGGTTCTCTCCTTTATCGCCACAGTTGATAACTACGAATATGGCTTTTTCTGGTACTTCTATCAGGACGGTACGATTCAATATGAGATTAAGCTCACGGGGATTTTGCTGTGTGGAGCGCTGTCAGATTTTCCCAAATTTGGTACGGTTGTCGCTCCAGAATTGAACGCTATCAACCATCAGCATTTCTTCGGAATGCGACTCGATTTTGACATCGATGGTGTGAACAACTCGGTATACGAAGTTAACTCTGAGGCAGAACCCATGGGAGAAACAAACCCTTACGGCAATGCGTTCTTCGCAAAATCTGAGCTATTCGCAACCGAGCGATCGGCTCAGAGAATTGTCAATCCCCTGTCGGCGCGTTACTGGAAAGTCGTAAATCCCCACACCCACAATTGCTTAGGGCAACCTGTCGGCTACAAAATCATTCCAGGCGAGAACGTTTTACCTTTTGCTCACCCCGATTCGCCGATTCTGAAACGTGCCCGCTTTATGACCAAGCACCTATGGGTGACACCCTACGAAGCCTCAGAGCGCTATCCGGCAGGTGATTACCCCAATCAGCATTCCGGCGGCGAAGGGTTGCCCAAGTGGACGGCAGGCGATCGCCCCATTGTCGATACCGATGTCGTAGTTTGGTACGTTTTCGGACATCACCATATTCCTCGTCCCGAAGATCATCCTGTCATGCCAACTGCCTATTCTGGTTTTATGCTGAAGCCTGTAGGATTTTTTACCGCTAACCCTGCGCTAGATGTACCTCCTTCTCAAGTCAAGCAAGACTGCTGTAACGAGTAGAAATAGTTAAGGGACACGGCTCAGCCATGTCCCTTAATTTATGCCGATTGTTTATTCCAATAAGCTATGTTTTGCAGGTTCTAGCAACAGTCTAGTCTTTGCCAGTCACCTTCTCTAGTGCTTCCGTGACTCTCTCAGCGGCAGACTTGACCTGACGAGAGTTGCTAGGGCGGCTCATGTCATTCATGTCAGAGTCTCCCTGAATCTCGTTAATCCCTTTGTTAGCTTCAGCTTGTGTTTCCTTCAGACCAAGAGGCGGCTTCTGAAGGATTTCCTCTGCTTTCTGTTGAAGGCTATCTAGCCGGGCAGAGCCTTCGCGCGGGTCGGTGGGCGTACCCCCTGCAAAAGCAGGAACGCCGTTAGAGAATAGGATCAGCGTGCAGGCAAAGACGATCGCTACAAAACGGATTGAGCTAGAAAAAATTGATTTGACCTTAATAAAATTCATTTCTCGTGACTCCAGAATTTGTTGTGAACAATTACTTATTGAAAAAATCTTTGACCGCACCAATTGCGTCACTAGCTTTATCCTGAACGCTTTCAGTCGCATCTTCTACAGCATTTTGAGCTTTGCCAGTGGCTTGCTTGACATTGCCTTGAATTTGCTTAGCGGCTCCCTCAACCTGATTCTTGTTATTGCCGAAATTCTTTTGAACCGTGCCGTAATCCTTCTCAGCTTTCCCTTCGATTCGGTTAGCTGAACCTGAGCCAGCAGCGTTATCAAATGCTGATTTAACGTCTTCCTTAACCTTATTCACCATTGCTCTATCGTTAGGAGCATTGCTGCCCATGTGATTATCTGCAACTATTTGGCTCAAGGGAGAAGCGATCGCTACCCCACCTGTCAGAGAAGTTGTCTGCAAGCTTAAGAATGCCAACAACACACAGCACATTAGGACTATTTTCTTCAACACATTTCTGAGCTTCACTTTGCCGCTCCGTTATTTGACTGATACCCCAGTTGAGCTGATTTTCTAACTCAACTACTCCTTCGTTTTTCACTCTATAGTTTTATCCTCAGGCAGCGAGTAAGCAAATCAATCTGAGGAGTGAAATGTGACCAGTTTTACCAAAGTTAAAATCACTCTAAAGGTAGAGAAGCTATGTTTAAGCGCCACCCCGAAAAATAATGAAAGCACCCACCAAAGCAGAGGCGATCGCTAGGGCTGTTGACCAGAGCGGATGTTGACCTTGGAGAAATGCCCCTTTTCCCTGGATCGTATCGATATCAATCCAAGGCGTTGCGCCTCGCCGAAACCATCCCGTCACCGTCACGGGATACTTCATTAACGCAGGAGGACGCAGCTTTTGAGGCAGCAGATCCCCCCAAAAACCCCAGCGTGAGGTGTGATGCAACCGAATCAGACCTGTTTCAGTTAGCAGCATTAAATCTTGATGCAGCCAGTTGGCGAAACCCCGTCGTCCCAACAGCTTGCCCTGCAAACGTAACGGCTGACTGTCCACAGGTAGGCTAGTGGTAGGTCGCAACAAATCTACGAGCGAGGGATTAATAAGGAGATTCGATCGCTTGATGTCTGGGAAATAGGCGTTGATCCGGATAAACATACCTGTGCTGAAGCCAAGCAAAGCTGAGCCGAGCAAGACCGATCGATCGCCCCAGAGCCAGCTTAACTCTAGCCAGTTTAGCCGAGCCGCCAGTCCGCCCAGAAGCCAGAGAATCAGAGCGATCGCCACTCCTCCTAAACTGCCCACAAATGGAGCGGCTTGCAGTAAAAATCTACGCCGAGAGTTTGATGGGGCTTTCGCATCTTGATTTTGGGTTTGCCCGTCTAGTGGGGTCAGCCGCCAGTATTTGGCATAGAGCGCCAAAAGCTGAAGCCGATCGCCTAAAGGGGGGTGGGTGTTGAGCAAGGATAGCCAGCGGCGATAGAGATTGCTGCGATCCCACTCCAGCGGTGCCGACTGCCGCAGGTACAGACTGCCCATGGTTAAGGCACTGCGATATCCGACGGGCATCAACGGCTCAAAGCTCTCCAACAAGAAGCTCGTGTGTTCCCAACGCTGAATGGTCTGAGCAGTACCCATTGCCACCTTTAGCAGCGCCCTCGTCAACGCATTGGGATTGCCCGTGAGTTCTGAAGCCGTGCGATCGCTGTGGTAGAGCCGCATTCGAGATAGCCATAGTCCCGGTAAACGGCAGATCCAGTAGAATCCGTAGCTGAAAGCAGAAACTAAAACAGCAAGACTTTGTAAAACGCGATCGCTCTGGCGATCGCCCCAAGTTGAGGTTTGCCAATAAAGGATATAAGGGATCTGAGCTACGAGCGTCACCCAAGACATGACCCCGAAATTCCAATGGGCAATATGGGCAAGCTCAGCCGCATAAATGACGGCAATTTCCTCATCTTCTAGCTGATTGAGCAAGCCCTGACTGACGACGATACGTGCATTTCGAGGCAGATAGCCGTAGGTCATAGCCAAAGGCGCATCCGTAGGCAGCAAACCTAGCTGAGGCAATGGCTGACGACGCTGATTGCAAACGCGCTTCAGCAACCGTACGGCTTCAGGACTATGGGATTCTAGCTCTGAAGATTGCAGCGATTTCAGCGTATAAAATTGCTGCAACAGCTTATCCAGCAGCCAGGGAGAGACTGCGAATAGGAAAAGGAGAGCGATCGCAACTCCCACCCCCGGATCGCTAGCCGGAGTCACCCAAAAGACAAACATCGTTAGCGGAGTCATAGCCGCAAGCTGGAAGCAAATCCAGTAGAGGCTATCCTGCATAATCATGGGCAGGGTGCGAATCATCCAGATTAGGGCAAGCACCGTTCCAACAGTCACCGCCCATAAAGTGGAGCGATCGACATTGCCCAAACTCCCCCATTTTTGCGCTCTAGCAGCATTTTTCCAGGTTGTAGAAGGCTGTGGCAAGGTGGTAGGGAGAGAAGATTGAGGCACTAGCGCCTCTGAACGAGTAGGCTCAACAACGGTCTGAGCTTCTAGAGACTGAGCTTCTAGAGAATGAGCTTGTGAGGTCTGAGCTTCTGGAGGCTGAACTTCTGAAGAGTTGACGATCGGGAGCGCCGCGCTGCGCCGAATGACTTCCCTAGGTGTTCTGTGGGGGTTGCTCAAACTTTCAGGAGTTTGCTTTGAGAGCGGCACAAATCCAGTTGTGTCGTGCTGACCTGACGATCGCCCTGACATGGAGTCGAGCGGCACAAACCCAGTTTCGTCTCCCATTTCGTCTCGAATTTCCGACTTGCCAGAATACTGCTGAGAAAGATCGCTTAGAGTTTGCGAAGCCCAATCGCGCGCCTGTGGGCTGGAGCTTTGGGCTAGAGTTTGACAGAGAACGATCGCCCGATTCACTTGCCCTGTCTGAGCATAGGCTTTGATCAGACCTGCCTGAGCCTTCTCGTAAACAGCATGGGGAGCAGACGGATCGACCAATTCCAGATGGGCGATCGCGGTTGCATAATTTTTCTGCTTCAGTGCCGCTAGACCTGCCGACAGCTTCTGAGATGATGTCATAGATCCTGCTCCGCCTCAATTCTGATCTGCTTGATCTGATAAGTATGTTTCTAGAGGTCATTCCAGGAATGAAGTTGATTCCAGAATATAGATGATTCCAAAATATAGATAATAGTGTCTCAAGGGGGGTGATGCGTCAGCACTTTTACCCGCACACTTGCACTATCAGAGACAACCTCACACTATTATTCCTCATGAGTCAGCAAAACTCTCAGCCAACCTCTAGTAAGCCTGATATAAACCCTCGTCATTCAAGTCAATGGGATCTGGGCAGGTTTGTTCAAACGCTCTCCTACTTCGGCGCAATCCCCTTTCTGGGTAGCCTGGATTGGTTTCAGCGGTTTGGCGATCGCCCGAATTCTAAAGTAAACCTCGAAACATTACTATCTGCCACAAAACTATCTATGACAAATAGCTCAGACAGCCCTTCACAGTCTCATCCAGACCACGCCCATCGCCTGATTTTTGACTTTACGCAATCTACCAGTCAGCTATCAGAGGTGTGGGGCGCAGTGGATGATGTGGTGATGGGCGGCGTGAGCCAAAGCGGTATTCAGTTCGATTCTACAGTCGCCTCCTTTTCAGGACAAGTTTCGATCGCCAACTCAGGCGGTTTTGCATCCGTGCGCACTCGCACTATTGAGCCGCCTCTAGATTTATCTGAGTACATAGGTATCGAACTTCGAGTCAAAGGCGATGGCAATCGCTATAAATTTATGCTGCGTACCGAAGATCGCTGGGATGGTATCGCTTATTGTTACTCATTTGATACCTTAGCCGATCAGTGGATGACGATTCAGGCTCCCTTCTCGGCGCTGATTCCGGTCTTTCGAGCCAAGACGGTGGCAGGTAAAGCGATCGCCCCCAATCACATCACGGCTATGCAGCTTATGCTCAGTAAATTTGAGTATGACGGTGCGTTAAATCCACATTTTCAACCCGGATTTTTCCAGCTTCAAGTGGAGTCTATTCAAGCTTACCGATAGGCCATATCTTATAGTTCCGACGGCTGTAACGCTAACGTTTTTTTAGTCAGCCGTTTGCAACACAAAAACTGTGATTTCAGGACGGCAATTAAACCGCACCCGAGGACTAACCATACCAATTCCTCGATTGGTGTACTGCACCATGTTGCTAACCTGATAGCGCCCAAAAGGATATTTCTCGCCATAGGGCGGTAGGTGAGGTGCGCCAAAAAATGGCAGTGTCACCTGTCCCCCGTGAGAGTGACCTGAGATTTGCAGATCAAACCGTCCGGTGGCGGCGCTAGTGTCTGCAAAGTCAGGTTCATGAGCCAGAAGAATGGCAGCTCCGGCGGCAGGAAGTTGGTTTAGCACTAGGTCAAGGCGATCGTGCTGTGTCCAGATATCATCTACGCCTGCCAGATGTAGGAGGCTACCTTGGCGCTGAATCGTGGCGACAGAGTTGCTAACATCCACAATATTGCTGCGCTTCAGCATCCGGCGAATCACCTCCGGACTCGTCCACTGATCATGGTTGCCCAACACAGCAACGGTCAAGTCTTTGGGCTTGAGCTGCTGGAAGGCTGCGACTAAGCTAGATTCATAAACATCGGCATCGCGCGTCACAAAATCACCCGTAATGGCAACCGCATCCGGCTGTAGGTGATTGATTAGCGCTACGATATGCTGCAAGCGGTCTTGAGTCATCCAGCGATCGGCATGAACATCGCTGATTTGGGCAATCTGGTAGCCCTGAAAGGCAGGTGCCAACCGAGGCATCTCTACCGGAACGTAGACGATCTGCATCCAATTCGGCTCGATTTTATACGCGTAGATGAGACTACAGAAAATGAGGGCGATCGCCACTCCCCCTACGACAGCAGCTTGTTTTAATCTCTTGAAAAAACGAGGCTGAACAGGGCGAGATCGTACGAAACGAGGCTTCATCGGCGGCAAAGGGTAAGGTTGATAAGTGGCTGTCATCAGCGCAAGCTGTCATCCAGTCAAATAATGCACAACTCTTTTATCAAGTTACTGGATAGGTTCAGTTGCTCAGGAAAATGCCTCAGGGATTTCTGACTGCGCTCCGGCAATATCTGCCTTAAGCTGATGCTCCATTAACTCCAGCTTTTTCTTTTCATGCTTCAAGTTTTCTTCAAGTTCTTGGATCTGGTCTCGACGAGCCTCCATTTCAAGAGCGCGTCTGCCGAGTTCCTGGCTTTGTAGCGTTAAGGACTGTCGCCACTGCTCGGCGCGCTGCACCTCTTCTTGTAAAAATTCAGGCGTGATGCCTGTACTGAGATATTTCTTAACAATATCTAAAACCCAATGAGCCATATCCTGCACCTCTTGAACCTGCTTAGTTGAAGAGATTTCAACGAGAACCAGCGCCCCTTCGGTGCAGTCTGCTGCATTTGTCCAAATCACGTCGTTTTCTTCTGATAGCATAAGCCATGCGTACTCGGCTTTTTGCTGAGCAAGCAACTGTAACATCACCTTGCCCTCAAGGTCTTTCTTCTTCACCCGAGCCAGATGCAACATTGCCGCAGAAAGGTAGTAAATCCTTGAAAAAGTATATCTTTTAATCTTGTCTGGACATTGTGTTCTTCTAGGCTAACAGGATTTAAAACTAAGATGCCGCTTTTTCGACAGGAAATCGCCTACGGGCAAACAATCTTCACTCAAAGGTGTGCAGATTTTACAGAGGTACAGAATCCGGATTAGAGTCTTGGCGCGATGTGCAACTTTCCCGATCGCCCCAACATCACGGTCTAAGACCCGTGAGGCTTCCAGACCTATAAGCTACTGGCAATTGATGCGGCTGTTGTGGTCATGGTATTTAATTCAAGTCACCCAAGGCGCTGGGGATGTTTGGGGCATCATTGACGCTTGCACCTTCAAACGCTTCAAACCGTTCATCAAAAGTACAGCTATAGGCTTGGCATCGCCAACTCGTGCAGTGGGTTTCAGCACTATGATCGCCTAAGACCCAACCTAAAATTCCTTGTTTGAAGGGGTCAACCGCCGTTCAGAGCCAAATTTTGTTTTTTTTGAACCCACAAAGGTCTCTAATTCATCGAGTTCACCCACTTCGAGAATGGTTTCAGGGTCATAAGCATCTGGGAGCAGTTCACCCACTTGCTTCACCCAAGTAATCACAGTTGTATGATGAACCCCTTTGACCCGTTCAATTGCTCGTTGGCGCAGCCTGTGCGAAGCACGTAAAGCC
>CASBQM010000087.1 GCA_949127645.1 Synechococcales cyanobacterium PMM_0036 | reverse complement strand
TTGATTGTCAGTCGAGGCGCTACGGGCGCGCCAACCAATGTGGTCAGCCGCTGCGCCATTTCTTCGGCGGCTTTGTTCGTAAAGGTAATCGCGAGAATATTTTCAGGCGCAACCGCTTGCTCTGCCACCAAATAGGCGATGCGCTGGGTCAGCGTGTGCGTTTTGCCCGTGCCCGGCCCGGCCACAATGATCAGCGGCGTGTCGGTGCAATGGACGGCTGCTTGTTGTTGCGAATTGAGGAGACCCCTCGCGCGCCCAATGGGCTCCCGCTCCCCGGACGCTTCGCTGGGAGAGAAAACTGTTGGCTCGTCAGCAGTAAGTTCAGATTTGTCCGACTCAGTTGATATAAGAGGCAACGATCCCCCTCTCCCAGCGAAGCGCATGGGGGAGGGGTTAGGGGTAGGATCACTGAACAGATCGACTTCCGCCCAGGTCGCGCCAGTGTCATGGCCCGGCTGATCTTCTGCGGACAATGTGGCCTGCTTTTTTGCACGGCGTCTCTTCTCACCCGCAAACAAACCCATCTGTGCCGAAGAAACCGCCCGCTCTTGCGCGTCAAAAAGCTTGACGACGCCATATTCGCCATCATAACCGGCGGCAATCGTCAGTTCGCCGGTGCGCATCCGCCGGATGCCTTCGGCCAGTAGCGCACCACCGGCCCGTTGAAGCTCTTCCAAAGGTAAATCTTGGAGAATCGTTAATTCTGAGCCAAGTTTGGCTAGCAGCATTTCATAATTTTGTTGCACCTGCTTAGAACTTGCCCCCACGCCATAGACTTCGCCCAGGATTTCCGGCAACGGGATCAGGTTATGAAATACTTGCGGGCGCGGCGGTTTTTCGCCAAGCGGGCGATCGGCCAGCATGGCGACGCGATTCATCACGCCGACGGTGACCGGCTTGCCGCAAACTGAGCAGCGACCATGATGCGCCAGCGTTGTGGCCGGGTCCCAGCGGATTTCACATTTGCGATGCCCGTCGTAATGATATTTACCTTCTTCGGGAAAGAATTCAAGCGTGCTGACCGCTTCGCGCTTGTTTTTCAAGGCGGCAAAGATCGCGGGATAGTTTAATTCAGTGTCGAAGATGGTTGCTTCGCGGGCTAATTTCTGCGGCGAATGGGCGTCAGAATTGGAGACGAGCGTATATTGATCCAGCGACGAAACCGTCCAGTTCATTGGCGGGTCGGACGAGAGCCCGGTCTCCACGGCAAAAATATGGGGCGTTAACTCGTCAAAACATTCCTCGACCGAATCGAAGCCCGACATCGAGCCTAAGAGGGCAAACCAGGGCGTCCAAATGTGGGCGGGAATTAGATAGGCTTGCGGATCGGTTTCGAGCACGATCTCCAGCAGATCATGCGAGTCCAGCCCTAGAATCGGCCGGCCATCCGAGCGGATATTGCCGATTTTTTCCAACCGCGCTTGGAGTTTTTCGACGGCAAGGAAGGAAGGTTCAAAAAGCACATGGTGAATTTTGCGAACTTTATCGTTCTTTTTATAAATGTTACTGACTTCGCCACCCAGCATAAAACGCACCTCGGCCTGACAGGCCGCCGGCACCGTACTTTGAACGGCTTTGGCGTATTCATCTTTGAGGCGGAACAAGCCTTCTTCGGCGGGTTCCAGTTTCTGTTTCATCTCTTGCAGCCAGCCAGGGTGGGCAATGTCACCCGTGCCAACAAGATGTACGCCTTTTAACTGCGCCCAGTGGCTCAGATGCTCAAAGTCGAGATTCTGGCTGGTGGCACGCGAGAAATGCGAATGGATGTGGAGGTCAGCGACGATTTTTGACATAATATGTCATCCTGGGCTTATGGCCGACCGATTACCATAACGTAGGCACTGTATATCGTCGAATGTTGGCATCGGCAGTCATGAGGGTTAGGTCTTCGCACAACGCTTGGGCAATAATCAATCGGTCGAAAGGGTCGTTATGTAACATTGGCAAATTAATGATTTTTTGGCAATGGATTTTCTCAACTGGCAACCACTTGATCTTATTGATCATAATTTCCTCATCAAAGTCTTGTTGCCAGTTTGCTGTCAAGTTTAATTTTCCGATCGTCGCCTTGATGCAAATTTCCCAATAGCTGACGCTGCTCAAGTATAGGTCGTTGCTAGGATCAAGAAATGCCAACCTAGCATTGGTACTTAAGTTGTGGCCACCAACTCCCCATAAAAACGCATGTGTATCTAAGAGTAATCTCATGGCATGTAGTCAGCAAACATATCAAGCGGTGCATCAAAATCATCAGCCATATATAGGATCACATCGGCTGCACCACCCAGCCGCCGTTGCAAGCGCGCCTCTGGCAAAACCACCAATTTGACGAGAGGTTTTTTGCCTTTGGCAATGATAATTTCTTCTCCGGCTAATGCTTGTTGAATCAATTTTGATAAATGAGTCTTGGCTTCATGGACCGTCACTTGAATCATAATTTGCTCCTCTTGTACCGTCGCTTAGCTCATAGCCTGGTCGCAATCTTCTCGCCAGATTGATTTATGTTAACTTAGTCATAAAACTTAGTCAAGTAATGATTTCTATATGTTATACTGGAGACTTCATTTGATAACACACAGGTCATAAGCGCAGAAATAAGGTCAAAATAGACTTAACTAGCTGGCATAACGTATAAATTGCAGCTCTATTCACCGCAAATGTGATTTTGGTTAATATTAGTCTATGCTAATGCCTAATTTAGTTTTACTGTAAGGTAGATGATGAAGTTTATTTGCTTTGTAATTAAACTGACAGCTTTAGGGGCAAAAATTAATACTATAACCCAAGTTGCTACCCAGAAAAGGTACGTGTAGTGAATTAGTCGGCGTAAAAATTTGGTCGTCCATGGCATCTCAGGTAAGGTTGAAGGTGACAAGCAATCAACGAGCAACCGGAGAAAACCATGGACGAGAAAATTATAGCAGTCTATTGTCTGAGCGCCGATTTACTGAAAGCCTTTGCGCACCACGAAGACCCGCAAAGCACGATGAGCGACGCCGAAGTGATGACGGTGGCGATCGTGGCGGCGCTGTTTTTTGGCGGGACGTATGAATTAGCCCGCGTGATGCTGTACGAACAAGGCTATATGCCACGGATGTTAAGCAAAAGTCGATTTAACCGGCGCTTGCATCGGATTAGTCCGTTTTTTCTTAGCCTGTTCAGCGTGCTCGGCGAGACCTTCAAGGCGCTGAATGGCGAATCGGTCTATGTAATCGACAGCTTTCCGATCGCCGCATGTGATAATATTC
>CASBQM010000086.1 GCA_949127645.1 Synechococcales cyanobacterium PMM_0036 | reverse complement strand
GTTACCCCGTTGCTGGGTTCGAATGACCAGATTATCCTGGATGCCTATTTTATCGAACCGGCTTTTAATTACTATTTTAATAATCGCTCCACCTCGCCGATTATTTTCGGCCCGACCAGCGTCGAATTAGAGGCAAACCCTAACCTGATAGAGCGGCTAAATCCCTCTGAAACTACCCATATCGTCTGGGTCGTGCAGAGCTATTGGGAGCGACCCCAAAGCCCTACCCTGCAATATTACACCGGGAAATATCCGCTAGTGGAATTTCATACCTTTTCTCCTGAACTGCGCCTATTTGGATTCTGGATAGGGGGAAGTTAAAAGTTTTCATCAGAATTCGCGCAACAAATATTTTTTGCGAAGAAAGCCCAAATCTCTATCCGCTTTAATAGTGGCAGCTCTTGTGCCTGAGCTTGTGCAAGCTAAATACCTCAACAATTTTGTCGAACAAGACCATCGTTTTATAAGGAGGAGGGTAAAACCTGGGTTAGGCTTTTATTCTTTCAAGACATTTGCAAAACCAATCAATAACTGAGGTTATTCCACAGGCTTGGGAGTTGGCAGCAAAGGACGCTCTTTAATATTTCTAATCTCTGTAAACCTATATATTTTGATATATGGTACGCAAACCCTGGAGAAAAACCCTTCTACCTGAAACGATTGCTAGCCTACTATGGAGCGACAGGCGAGATACCAGCAAATCCTGCCTTACTATTGGCAGCAAGCTCTCGGGGATGAAATAGCCAAAGGGCTAATGAAAGCAGAAGAGGACGAAGCACTTTATGCTTGCCAATTAACACTTTTCTTTGTCTAACTGTAAGGTTTGCCGCAGTTCACTCAAGCCTGTGGATTGCAATAAAGCGGTATTTTTATCTGTAGGACTTTCGCGTGAATGCTAGAATAAGGTTGGGTTGACCTAACCCCCTTTCCCTATTAAGGAAGGAAGAACAAAAAGTATATTTCATGGCTTTGCAGTCAGATTTATCCTCTTTTAACTTTTAATCGGGAAATTTAATCCTCGGTAAACCAAGCGAAAGTCCTAATTTGGTAATTTTGTGAATGAATTCCTATTTTCTTTTTTCAATGTTATGCCTACACAAATTTCTAATCGACCTTGCTAACCGGCAGTTGAATTTCCATTACTGCTTCTTCCTCTTTTCCCTGGAGCGGCAGTTGCATCAGAATTTCCCTCCCCAGCCCAACGATTTGCCAATTATTCTGCTCAACCCAGTTGCCGAGAGCTCCGTAACTCTGGTGTCTATCACTAACCCGCCCTACATGTGCAATAGTTGCAATCGTACTGACAGCCTCTAATTCTCGTATTGTCAGCATGCGTTCCTCCGATAATCTTACTGACTTAGAGGCTTTCCCGGTGAGCAAATAGCCGATTTCAACGTCAAACGCTTCAGGGTCATACATTGGGGAATGAATCACGACGGCAATATTGCCAAGGTTGTGTTGCCCTACCATACCCGGAACGGTAGTATAGATTCTCAGAACCAACCGCCGTACCGCCTCCATGTCAGGCAACACTTCCCGCAACGAAAGGAATTGTTGGGCCGGAACTGACTTGAGGACAACATCAAGTTCTTGTATCTGTCCTTGAGTATCGAGCTGGTTGAGCCGCACTTCTACCCTTCGCAACCGCTCTATTTCTTCCTGGACCGATTGCTCTATCTGGGCTTTGCGTAAGGTCAACATGCCACGAATTTCGTCGCTTGAGGTATCCTGGTCCAGGAGGGTCGCAACCTGCTCAAGTGATAAACCAAGTTCTTTCAAGACCAAAATACGGTTCAGGCGGGGCAATTGCTGTGCGCTGTAATAGCGATAGCCCGTTTGCGGGTCGGTATACTGCGGACTAAGGAGACCAAACTCATCGTAATAACGTAGTAAACGACCTGAGACTTGTGCGATTTTGGAAAATTCGCCAATTCTAAACACGGTTTTTCCTCCTTTGTATACGATTGCCCTGCCTGGACATCAATTGAGGGGTATTCAAATAGCCAGCCACTACGCACAAGCAACGCTCCCCAAAGTGCGCAACATTCTTTGCTGCGGAGATAGCTTAGTTTTTGACAAAGCTGGCTTCCGCTGCAACATGTCCATGCGTTTCTTGCCAATCTGGGGAGTCTTTGGCGAATTGGACATTAGCAAGTTGCGGAATCTCATGGTGCTTTGCATAAGAATCTGGGTTTATTCCGGGCGTTGCCAAGGACTTTATTAGTGTCAGCATAGTTCGGGACAAGCCACCTAAACTACGCTTCCCATTCGGGGCGCTAACCATATAACGGCGGGCGATAGTCTCGAAATCTTCCGGTTCCCGCCCTGCGATTTCAAGCACGGCATTCGTAGGCGCACCTGTTGCAAATGTATTTCGTTCCTCGAAATAGGTAAACAACTGGGCGATTGCGTAGTCTGGAATACCAGCACTTCTTAACACCTTTGGAACCATCCAGATAGGACCATTTTCATATCTCACGGTACGCCCAATCACTTTACCAAACGTTTCGGCAAGTTGGTGTGGGGATAATAGACGTGGTCCTGTCGGTCGGTAGGTCTTACCCACATAAGGGTCAGGATTGGTAAGCGTACCAACTATGACCCGTGCAATATCCTCGTTCGAAGGTGGTGCGTTGAGTCCTTCCCCTAGCGGTAACAGCATAATGCCAATCTGTGCCATCACGTCCAGTCCGGCAATTCGGTAGTTATCCGCAAACCAGCCTGGATTGACCGTAACAGTTGCAACATCTGGCATCCAGGTAAAAAGTTTATCGGTCAGCCAAACCTCCCGCGTGTGTACCGAAGGGCTGGTTGGGTCTGCCAACCACTGACTCATTAACGTAACCATTTCCAATTTGTTTTCTTGAGCAGCTACCGCGAAGATCACACCGGTGGCAAGGCTATCTCGTAAAAATGGAGCACAGTAATATGCGCGTTGTATCCAGGAGAGTGCCCTCCGCATATCAACAATATCAGCTATGTTACCCACGAAGATTTCGGCACCTAGGCGGCGTAGTGTCTCACTACGATTATCTTCTGCACGTACCAGCGCTCTCACCGGATAGCCTTTTTCCAGAAGTTGCACTGCCGTTGCAAAACCTGTCTTACCCGATGCAGTAGTTACCAGAATCTTTGGCTTTAGCATCTTATATTAACCTCATCTATTCTATAACCATTCATCCCACCTTCGGCTCTGCCTGAGGCTGAGGCTGAATGATTACTCTATTATTATATATACTTGACTTTCAATTTGTTAACGTAGTTGCGTCTTTATAGCAGCTCAGTTTGACCGTAGCCCCTGTCAGGAGGACTTAAGAAGGTTTAGGCAAAACTCTCCCTGCTCCTAAGTGAAGCCGGTGCCACTACGGTTTCGACCAGCCCTGTGTTCACATCATATATAAGCCCGGAAACAAGCCATCCATCAGGTAGAGAAAGGTTAGCCTTTAGGGCAAGGATATCCACCATAACCGCTGCCCGAGGGTTGCTCACTGCTTTAGCCTCCAC
>CASBQM010000085.1 GCA_949127645.1 Synechococcales cyanobacterium PMM_0036 | reverse complement strand
TTCAGGTTGGTTTCCATTCAACTAATTTCCCCAGCGAGTGGGGACGCGGCCCGGTAACCGATACGGCCTTGCGCATCCGCGTTTCCATTCAACTAATTTCCCCAGCGAGTGGGGACGAAAAAAGAGACAGAATTACGATCGACATAAGTGGGCTAAGGTTTCCATTCAACTAATTTCCCCAGCGAGTGGGGACTTGGATCTGACAAAGCCTTGTCAGTTAAATCTAAAATAAAACTGATTTTAACTGAAGACGGCATGACCATCCAGAGCGATGGAGTCATCATTAGCACAAGCTATATTTCAGATGAGTCTGTCAAGCCTGTTCTCTATCCAGAGTTGGGTCTATTCATAAAAGACACTCATTTTACCGATACTTTAATCTCCCTGGCGGAGATAGCAAATATCAGTGAAATGACCTCTGGCAAGACGAACCAACAAAAAGCGTTCTTTGCTTTTAACGACGACATCGGAACGGTGGGATTTACGAGTCAGTACATCACCATGTACAGGCTCGTTGGACTGGGCTATCCAGTCTCAAAAGGGGCAATAAAGCTTGACCCCAAGACATTTGCCTTACTCCCACTAATCACAAGCCCTAAAGATAAACTTCGGTTTATGCTGGAGGGGGACAAATGTGCCATTGTGGGTACAAATGGCATCATTAAAACGACAGCGGAAGCATTCGTCCCTACAAAGGGAATCTGGATGAAAAACAATATCTTCTCTGATGAAGCTATTATTGTTAACATCAAAGATCTTAAGGATGTGAAAGCCTGTTTGAAGAAGATGGAATCGGAAACGTTCTACATCTTGTTAAAAGATGACAAAATGGTCTTTCGGGTTGATGGTAATGAGTATCCGATTAAGCATCAGCAAGATGGATACTCCGAGGCACAGATTCACGTTTCGTGTAGATGGATGAACTTCATCATCGAAACCACTAAAAAAAGGAAGTTAGATGAAATATTCTTTTCCTTTTCTAGTACAAACCAACCGCTAGTTAAAGTGTGGAATGGATGCCTAGAGGCTTTTGTCCTTCCGGGAAGGACAAAAGCCCCCTTTCATGTAGAACTGAAACCAAAGGTCATTGAGCTAATGGTGCAACCAGTTGAAGATGAAAGGTTATCTGATGTGCTGGAGCAGGTAGAAGCCCTACCGACCCCAGCATCAGAAGACACAGACATAAAGTTGCTGGAGGCGGAAGTTAATGCTCTAAAAACTGAGATTAACACAATTCTAGAAACCATCGATCATGAAAAAATTGATGGGGTTGTAGCACAAGCTACACAGCTAATCGAAAAAACTCAAGAAATTGTAAGCCCTCTCAATGGCAAGAAGAAAGAGAAATTCTCTGCTTCAGAACTGGTAGAGCTGGCAAAAAAAGCATCAAGTGATGCAAAGCTAGATGCAGAAATTAAGTCAGATATTCAATCCCTCAAGGTTGAGTCTGAAAGCATTCCAGAAGACCTCAAAAAAATAGTAGAGCAAGCAGCCAACTTGCTAGATAAAAGTCAAGTCCTTGTCGGAGGCGCTGCTTCCGTAGTCAAGGATAAACTCAAAAAACAAGAAAATCTTCCCAAAAATGAATTTGAGGAGATAAAAGAGCTGATCTTCCAGATCAGGTTAGTCAGGGGACGGGTAATTAGCTGCAAGATAAATTTCCAGACATGGCAACTCCAGTTTAAAGTTGACGAAGCCTAATACCTAATAAAGAGCGATCGCATAAATATTATGCGATCGCTCTTTTTGTTGATTAGCTCTCAAGTAGAGCTAAATGTTTTGCAATATTTTTGGCTGTCCGTCCAAGTTGCTTGGCATAAAAATTTATGTCTTGCTCTGGCCATAGCTCTGTAGCTTCTTCTAGCTCCAAGGTCTTTCGGTCAAAGTTTGGTAAGACTGCGATCGCAATCAAGGCACCTTCTTTGCCTAAAAGCCTTGATGTCACGATCTTTTTGGGCACATTTATTAAAGAATCGTCCTTAATTATCCCAGATAGCTTAAGGCAATCCATGATAGATCCTAAGCAGTTATCACCATCTTTTTTTTGATTTTGGGCAAAAAGAATCACTTCTATGGACGATCTGATGATGGGGAAATCTACGCCCAGCCATCCTGTGGCTTGTTGCTGGATATGCATAGCTGTTTCTTTTTTGAAAGACATATATCGATTAGACATATATGCTCTTTTACCGTCAAATCGCGGTCTTTCTTTAGGGACGATCGCCCCTTCAATGAAAAAACTAAACTTTTTCGTATGTTTATCGGTCATGGAAGCCACCTTGTTGTTACTTTTTTATTTTACCAGGAGTTGCGAGGTATATAGGGTTCTAGAGTAAAAAGATCGTTTGAGATTGAGCGGCTAGAGGTTAATTTAGCTAGCTGAGAAAAAGATAAAGTTTCTATAGAAGATATGTCGTCCATTGAGGGTTCTGAAATCCACTCAAATTTGATGGAATTATCGCTCTTTAAGATCCGTCCAAAACCTATGACCGTACCGTTGTGCCTGATGCGAAACCAGATCTTATCTGCCCTTAACCATTCAAACTGGACTTCCTGGGACAGTATTTGAAGAAAATCTTCAATATTATCTGATTCTACAGGGATGTTAAATATCTGAAAATTAGCTTGCTCAGATGATGCAAAAGTCATCCCGATCGCAAACTGGTCTACCTCCATGACCGATGCCCAATTATTTTTTTCATAGAACCAAGCATCTAGTCCTATATCGTGTAGCGCGATCGTTGCCCCATAGATGGTTTTTGTATATATTCGGATCTTGAGATCGTCTATGTCCGCACAAGAAAAATGCTGCATTAGATCGTTTAAGGTCTGGATTAACATCTTGAGATAGTTTCGTCAATACTTCCTCAATCTTAGCAAGCTACGCCTGGGCGTCTTTTTACAAAAAAAAACTTGTGTTACAATAAAAATATAGTTCTGGGCTAATCACATGAAAGACGACACCAAAAAGACGTTTTCCAGTATAATCGACAAGGACGTAAAAAAGCGGGTAGATTCCTACGCCCAAAGGCATAACATGACCATCAGTCGTCTGATTGAAGTTGCCTTAGCCAGCTACGTTGACCAAGATGGCGCAAATAAGGTGGTTAAATATGATCCCGAAAACGACACACCCGACACACCAAGGAGCGAAAAAGATATGGCTTACATCAATAGCCTTACCTCACTTGAAAAGGCAGTGAAGGAAAAAGAAGCGATAATTAACGCTTTAAAGAGAAAACAAACGTTGATTCAAGAAGCTGTATCTTCAGTGATGAATGCAGTCAATAGCTTTGAACAAGATCCGGATTGCAGGAGTATTCTTCTGGAGGAAATAGCCAATCTTTTTCCAGAATTGACATATAAAGATGCGGAAGAAGCAGATTTAGATGAAGATAGTGAAGAGTAAACTACCCACCACTGACCTGGGTACCTAGTACCAGGGGATAAAGTGCGGCTGGCAGATGGAATCTATATTCTAGATAGCAGCCTAATCCCTATGAAGTGGATGAGCTGTCAAGATCTGCCTTTAGAAGGGTAGTTTCAATCCCTAAAAGGGATTCATAGTCGTTTCAACCTGGCAACTCCTTTCTCCAAAGGGCTGGCAGCAATAG
>CASBQM010000084.1 GCA_949127645.1 Synechococcales cyanobacterium PMM_0036 | reverse complement strand
ACCTGCAAATCTGTTTGTCTCAGCGTAAGGAAAGTATTTTGAGGGCGATCATAACGTCTAAACCCTGCCGCTCAAAGCATAGTTGCTCTAAAGGTCAACTATCCGACGGAAAAGATGCCTTTCAGCCTTGCTTGTACCCAGTCCGTAAACCGATGTTTGTGCTCAGTCATGTCCAACAAACCGAGGTCTTGCAACTGATGTCGTATCCCTTGATAGATTTCCTTTTCCTTTGTCAGTTCTTGAGTGAATGTTGCGGCTAAAGCTGGGTTCAGACGTAGCAATCGCTCAAAGCTATGCTTGTGAATCACGAACAGGCTAGTGTCTTCCAACACACGGGCAGTGCTGGTGTAAGGCAGATTCAGCATAATCGCCACCTCGCCGAAGACATCTCCAGGGCAGTAAACCTTAACTGATTGATTGAGTCGAGTCACCACAGTTTCAACCGAGCCAGACAGCACCAAGTAAAAGTGGCTACCCCAGTCGCTCTCGTTAAACACTACGTCTGATGCTACAAAAAACTGGCGATAACCCGTTTCGATCAACTCTCGCAGATGAAGATCGGAGCAAAGGTTAAAGTGAGGAAACTGTCGCAGCGCATCTCGGATGGAAATAGACTGACGCGATTGACTAACGCGATCGAGATGAGGTTTCACACTTGTCTGTCTGTCTGTACTTTGACCATTGGCTGACCCTTCAACTCCATTGGGTTGGGGAGCAGTCAGTTTAAGAATATCGGCATTTCGCAGCCATATATCTTGTTGAGGAAACGGCATTTTGAGTCCTGCTTGGCGCAGGTTGTACTCAAGAATGAAATTGAGGAAACTTCTCACCAAAATACCCTCGTCAATTTGAGCCACCCATACCCATAGTTCAAACTCCAGCGCACTGTCGCCAAACCCCTTGAAGACCACCTTTGGCGGTGGCTCATGCAGTACAGCTGCTTCCATATAAGCTGAATCTAACAGTGTTTCGGTAACTAAGATGAGATCACTGTCGTAAGCTACTTTGATGGGCAAATGTAGCTTACCCATGAGGCTTTTATAGCTCCAATTTAACACGCGATTACTCGTCAAATTGCTGTTCGGAACTACTACATCGCCGCCGTCAAATGTGCGGATGATGGTGGAGCGTAGCGAAATTTCTTTGATATAACCCGATAGACTATCAAACTCGATGTAGTCTTCAACATGGAGTTTGCCTTCAAGCAGTAACGTCAAACCGCTGATCAGGTTTTTGATGATTTCTTGCAATCCAAACCCAGCGCCAATGCCTAAGCCTCCTAATGCCACCACTAAGGGCGCGAGATTGAGTCCATTGACTTGTAAGATCAGGACGAAGCCTAGCGTCCCCGCACTGTAGCTCAGGAGAGTAGCGATCGCCTCCCTATGCCCCTGGCTCATGCCCAATCGCAGCAGTAGGCGATCTTTGAGCAGTCGCTTAAAGATCATCGAGAGGACTATCACCGCGAGAAATGCCAGCGTTAGCTTCAGCAGCCAGAGCAGAGAGATAGGCTCATCACCAACTTTGAAGAGACTGGATTGGAGGAGTTTACCGCTGCGAGCGAAAAACTGCTGAAGTTGGAGATTCATTGCGTTTGTGACGTTGCCAAAGATACCTTCAGAATTCCGCAGGATCATACCACTATTCAGCAACGATCGAAAAAGCTATGGATATTTATGGAGCATCTTCTAGTGATGGTGGAGCAGGAAAGGTTGGACCGGGTTCAAGAGGATTGGTGCCCATTCCAACCGCATGATATGAAACCTCTTGAGGGAGCGAGTGACTAGAATTCTCATTTACACCACCCGAAACATCAGTAAGCTCTTCATTGCTGAGGAGTTCTTCATCGACCACTTCATTTTCGATCGATGCTTCCTCTTCATTATTAGAGCTGTCATCTTCTCTTTCGATATCTTGAGAAGGTCTTCCTTCGTTAAGACCTTTATCTGGATGTTGTTGAGACATAATTTCTCCGTAAAGGTAAAAGGTAGTTACTTTATAACTTTGAAAACAGCAGATTTAACCCTTTAGTCATCGTGGGGTGAGTCAAAACGCCATCGCGCACAACAGTGTAAGGCATCTGAGCCAGCATTACTATCTGCACCGTCGAAATCATTTCACCTGCGGCATGACGGAATAGTGAATACCCTAGAATCCGACCTATCTCGGTATCTATAATCGCCTTCAGCGCCCAAATCCCTGGGATGTTTGTCTTCAAGCGATCGTTGACTGGAATAAATCCACGTCCATCAACTACTGCCCCAGCAGCAGCTAGGTTGTTATTGCATGGCTTTTAAAACGTCGTCTGTAGACATCACTGCATTGGCGACATACCCAAAGTTGATCAATGCAGCCTTGTAGCCGTCACCCAGTTCCGGATGACGAGGGGCAGCCGTTGCATCCTTGACGACAAGCACCTCAAAACCCTGTTCAAGCAAGTCGCGCAGATGAGCTTCAACACAAAGATTCGCCAGCATTCCCAGCAGAATGACTTTGTTCAGGTTGCGCTTACGCAGTTGCAAAACGAGGTCGTTGCTCTGCGGTCCATAAACCTTGTGAGGACTAACCACGATCGTCTTGCCATCTTCAATGAAGGGCTTGTAGCGATCGAGCCAGTCGGCACCAGAACCTAAGAAACCATCAAGCGTCAAGGAACCAGTGCGAGTAAACTCCTTGACCCCAAGCATCATCTGCTCCAAGGTTCCGGCAAATTTCCAGTTGTAATCAGTAGGGTAGTAATAGTGGGGAGAGATGAACACCTCAAAATCATTCTGCTTCGCGGTTTTGAAGATCCGCTCGATGTTCTCAACAGTATTATTATCCTTGACACTTTCACCCACCAAATCCCAGGAAACTCCTGTTTCACTCAAGACATCATTCTGTGGATCGATGACGACGATCGCGGTGTCATTGTTGTTGATATTCATGTCTCCTCTGATGTTTTCATTTGTAATTGAATAATCTCTTCGCTGACCAAACCTCGGAGGTTTAGACTAAAAATGAGACATAACGCCTCGCTTAGGAGCTTAAACCTCCGAGGTTTTGGCATACGAGAACCGATCGCATCCTATTGCAGATATTTCTTCAGTTCAGCGGCTGCCTGGACAAACAGAGAACGAACTGCCGGAACCTCGGCTAAACCATTCAGCAGCCCAAAATCATGAATCATGCCGTTGTAGCGCACGGTGGTTACTTTCACCCCTGCTTCGTCGAGCTTGCGTCCATACGCTTCGCCTCCATCACGCAAGATATCGCTTTCTGCAACCTGAATCAGCGCTGGAGGCAATCCTTGCAGTTGCTCGACCGTAGCCTGTAAGGGAGAGGCGTAGATATCTTGGCGTTTTTCTGGATCAGCAATATACATGTCATACATCCACTTCATCAACGGTGTGGTCAGGAAGCGCTTATCACCAAATTGGTGGTAAGAATCCGCTTCAAAACTCGCATCTACGATCGGCCACATCATGATTTGTAGCTTGATGTGTGGTCCTCCTTTTTCTTTCGCCTTCAAAGCGGTGACCGCCGTCATATTGCCGCCCACACTGTTACCAACAACGGCCAGATTTTTACCATCCACACCAATCTCCTCACCATGCTCAGCAACCCATTTGGTTGCGGCATAGATTTCATTGATCGCTTGGGGATATTGAGCATCTGGCGTGCGAGTGTAGTTGACAAAGACACCTGCAAACCCTGAAAGCACAACCAGATCACGCACCATGCGCTTGTGCGTTGGATAATCGCCCAGCACCCAGCCGCCACCATGAATAAAGATGAAAACAGGCAACGTGCCTTTAACACCCTCAGGTCGCACAATGTTTAGAGTGATTGGATAACCGTCAGCGGTAATCATCTTCTCAGACTCGTCAATGCCGGAAAGATCGACTGGAACAGAAGCCTGGGCATCCACTAGCACTTGACGCGCTTCGAGCGGCGGTAATGTCTCTAAAGGCGCACCACCTGAATTCAGTAATTTCAAAAATGCCTTTACTTCTCTGGAAAGACGCGGATCATCTGCGACTTCCAAGACTTTTGCTGCTGGCGAATTTACTTGAGCAACCATGATATTCTCCTTTTATTGATGAATAGTAAACAATTTGTTGAAATGGCACTGTTAAGTCAATTAACTTGACAGTGTTCATGGATGGGCAGTGTTCATGGATGGGCAGTGATTGTGAAATGACAATCACTGCCCATCGACATCGTTTCCCAGTCGAAATTATTTGCTGCTGGCAGCTAGCATAGTGTCCTCCTTCACAACGTGAGTGGTCAGAAAGCGACGAATATGATCGGCAATCGCATCACCCTCTTCTTCCAGCGCAAAATGCCCGATATCGAACAAATGAAACTCAAGGTTCTGCAAGTCACGTTTGTAGGCATAGACTCCCTCGACTAAAAAGCCCCTGTCGTTTTTGCCCCACACCACTAGCGTCCGTGGTTGATACTGACGGAGGTAGACTTGCCACTGTGGATACAACTGCATATTGGACCGGTAGTCGTACTTCAATGCCAGTTGAATATCCAGATTACCAGGACGATTGAGGAGGGCTTGATCCAGAGTCCAGGTATCAGGACTGAGGTTTTCTAGATTCCTGGCTCCAGTGGCGTAATACCATTTCGTGCCTTTGCTTGCCAGAGCCTGTCGCACGCGATCGGTATTCTCAGGTGTTTTGTTCTGCCAATAGGTTCGCATGGGCTTCCAGAAATCCCCTAGCCCCTCCTCGTAGGCATTGCCATTTTGCACAATCAAAGTCTCAATCCGCTCTGGATGCTGCGTGGCAAGGTGATAGCCAATGGGAGCGCCATAATCCATCAAGTAAAGACTGTAGCGTTGCAAGCCGATCGCATTGATAAAACCTGCCATCACTTCAGCAAGGCGATCGAAGGTGTAATCAAACTCATCCACAGAAGGCATCACACTATAGCCAAAACCAGGATAATCAGGTGCAATTAGATGAAATTGATCCGCAAGCGCAGGTATCAGATTGCGAAACATGTGAGAGGAGGTCGGGAAGCCGTGCAATAGCAGAATAGTCGGATTACTACGGGAGCCAGCTTCGCGATAGAAAATATCTAAACCATCGATCGAAACAGTGCGAAATGTGGTCATGCGTTAATTCCTTGCAATAGGAAATGGCACTAGAGTAAGCAAGTGCGGAAATGCCGAGAATGGTGAAGATATGGAGATAAACGTCCTCTTATTAGGCAGGAACAGGCTGCAATCGTGACGCGAGAAATTGACCAATATGGGCTGCGATTTCATCTCCCTCTTCTTCCAGGGCAAAATGCCCGGTATCGAGTAAATGGAACTCAACGTCTTTCAGGTCGCGCTG
Source organism: Synechococcales cyanobacterium PMM_0036 (assembly GCA_949127645.1). Lineage (GTDB taxonomy): Bacteria > Cyanobacteriota > Cyanobacteriia > Elainellales > Elainellaceae > Drouetiella. The sequence continues at coordinate 2,336 of CASBQM010000084.1, read as the reverse complement.
ATAAGGATATGCGCCTTCGGCAGGGAAGATGTGATCGTTCTTGCCCCACACAATCAGGGTAGGAGGTTGATGCTTGCGGAAATACTCCTGCCACTGTGGGTACAACGGTAGATTTGTGCCATAGCTATACAACAGCGCCAATTGAATTTCACCATTGCCAGGGCGATCGAGAAAATGTTGATCCATCGTCCAAGTATCGGGGCTGATCGCTTCCAGATTACGAACGCCGTTGGTATATTGCCACTTCGTTGCTTCTAGAGTGACAAGATGGGTAAGCTGGCTCGCATTTTCAGGCGAACGATCGTGCCAGTACGCCTTGATCGGCTCCCAAAATTCGCGCAGACCTTCCTCGTAAGCGTTGCCATTTTGGACAATCAGGGCTTGCACACGCTCTGGATGTTTCGCTGCAATCCGATAACCAATCGGAGCGCCATAATCCATCACGTAAAGGCTGTACTTTTTGAGATCGATCGCGGCGATAAATTTCTCCATGATCTCAGCCAAGTGATCAAACGTGTAGTCAAACTCATTCACCGTTGGCATTGAACTGTTACCGTAACCCGGATAATCAGGTGCAACGAGATGGAACTTATCAGCAAGTGCAGAGATGAGATTGCGAAACATATGAGAGGAGGTCGGAAAGCCGTGTAACAGCAAAATTGTTGGATTACTACGAGAACCTGCTTCGCGATAGAAAATATCTAAACCATCGATCGAAACTGTGCGAAATGTAGTCATAAGATTACTCCTTAGTAAGGTTATAAAGATGAAATTATGACGTTTTAAGGTAGGTTAATCTACCTTGCATCCTGACGATGACATTGCTCCTGGAAGTAATCGCGCCAACTTTCGGGTAACGCTTCCAATTGAGCCGCTCTATAAAGCAACTCTGGATCGGTATTCTCACGGGTATACAGTTGAGTGATATCGGTAACCGTAATGTTGTTCTCGTCTCGGCTGACTAACTCTAGAGTGTCTCCCACCCCGACCTCACCCTCTTGCAAAACGGAGAAGTAAAAGCCAGTGCGACGACTGGCAAGGAAACGTTTCACCATATCCGGTCGTCCAAACCGAATCCCGAGTTTGTAACAGGGCATACGTGGTTGCGTCACCATCAACTTCACGTTGCCAATCGCAAACCGATCGCCAATGTTCAATTCCTCTTCTCTCAGCCCAGTAGTTGTAAAATTCTCACCAAAGTTGCCCATCGTCAACTCGGTGTCAGGTAATTCACCTTGCCAATAAGCATAATGCTCAAACGGATAGACATAAACAGCTTTCTCTAAACCACCATGAACAGTGAGATCAGCCTGTCCATCGCCATCTAAATTGAGCGATCGCACCATGACGCGATGGTTAACTGGCTTTTTGAAGATTCCAGTTCCCACTGTTTTCTCTTTCCAGATCACTTCACGGGGAAGCTCAACGTTGACAGAGATAAGTTCCATTTTCAGCTCCACAGTTTTTAGTCACGAAATGGCATCCCGCTATGGTAGTCCGTCTTCTTTGCTTCAACTCTGTAACCGCTTGTATGACTTTAATTTAGGGGACTTACTCGAGTTTGTCGTCCATTCAAGGTTTATAGTTTAAGCAACCTATCGATCAAAGATTGATTGATCTAGGGTAGTGATTTAGATCAACCTTAAGTTCAAGGTTTAGATCAAACTTAAGTCGATCTTGGCAAGCTCATGGGCTAGTAAGCCCTCTCTTTAAGGCAATAATGGTTGCTTGGGTGCGATCTTTAGCCCCTAGCTTGCTTAAAATCCGGTTGACATTTGATTTGACCGTGCTTTCAGTAATCGTTAAGGCAGCACCGATTTCTAGGTTGCTCATGCCTTGAGCGACTAGTCGCAGGACTTCTAACTCACGATCGGTCAACTCTGGATTGTTCATGCGCTGCACTAACTTAGCTCCAACATGAAGTGGAATATATTGCTGACCGCTGTGAACGGTACGAATCGCAGTTCGCAACTGGCTGGGTTTAGAGTCTTTCAACAGATAGCCCTTTGCCCCAGCTCGTAAGCCACGATAGATATCCTCACCGCCGTCATAGGTCGTCAACACAATGATGCGCGCCGTGGTAAATTCAGCACAAAGCGCCGCAATCGTTTCGACTCCTCCCATTTGGGGCATTCACAAATCCATTAACGTCACATCCGGTTGTTCTTGGCGGAACAACTCGATCGCCTCAATCCCGGCCTTGGCTTGACCAATCACGGTCATATAGCGATCCTAAATCAATTGTGGGAAACAGCCATAGGTAAATAACTTAGGGAAGTTGAAGGTTTGACGATGAGTCGCGAACTCAAAGAGGAACTTAGTGCTACCAAAAGATT
>CASBQM010000083.1 GCA_949127645.1 Synechococcales cyanobacterium PMM_0036 | reverse complement strand
GCCCTCTGGGTTCGCTGGTTTGCTGAACGAGTTGAGCAATACCAAAGCCGTCGCCCAAGCGAATCACCTGATTGCTGATGGCATCCAGTTCGCCTTGCTTACCTGGGATTACCACAAAGTAAGCGTGACCACTATTGAATCCATTAGAAGAGCCAGTGAATCCATCAAGAGATCCAGATCGAGGCGCGTCAAGTTGGCTACTTCTAGCAGCGCTATTGGTTACATCCTCCGGTGGTCTGCTGCCATCAGGGTTCCTACTGGCACCTGCTGGAAGTGGCGGAGGACTGGGGAACTGGTTGAGCGTCGGCTGTCCTCCATTAAAGTCCACTTCTCTGGGCACTGCCTGTGAAGGCAATGCTGGCGAAGGCGACGCTTGTAAAGGTGAAAAATCAGGTGGAGGAAGGTCGGGAGATGCTGCTAAAGTTTGAGACGATCGCGCCTGAACAGAAGGTTGAGCTAGCGATGGTGACGGCTGGCTATCAGGCAACCCGGTATTGGATACAGGCAAGATCTTTGCACCAATTCCTCTAGATGCCAGAAGCTGCACTTGCCGCTCGGCGCGATCGGAGTCATCAAATGTGGCGACTTGAATCACGCGCTGTCCCTGATATTCTCGTACTGTTGCCTCCGAGGCAACTCTCTGAACCTGACTCAGCAATCTGGAGCTATCGCTATTGACGACCACGATGTAACGGCGATCGGATGTTTGCTGCTCTTGAGATGGCGCTGGCGATCGATCGGGCAAATCAGGCTGTGAGGGCAGGGCTGCCTGTCCGGGTGGCGGCGGTAGACCTTGCACAACATCTTGAGCAATCAAATCATTGGCTACTTCCCTTGCTGGGAGCGGCTCAGCCCCAACCCACTGTGCTAACCCTGCCAAAAATCCGCTGCACAGCAAGAATCCTACAGATAGTTGCCAAGCAGAAGGGATGTGATTGTTCGATCGCAAATATTTATGAGTCATTGCACGCTATTCCCCTACATATGGGGGTCAACGGAAATCAGTAACGCTAAATCTGAATGTTGGCAGCAAGTCTAGCACAGGAATTTCAATCCCAAACGCAATTAATCCAAATTTGTGCTTTCCCCGATTACTCAGCGCTAGCTTAGAATTTGTAATGAAGTGCAATTTTCCAGCTTCAAATTCTGGTTTTCAAGATTCATGAGCAAAGTCGTTGTTGGACTTTCGGGCGGGGTGGATAGCTCAGTGGCGGCTGCGGCTCTGCATCAGCAGGGCTATGACGTGGTAGGGCTGACCCTCTGGCTGATGAAGGGTAAAGGTCAGTGCTGCTCTGAGGGCATGGTGGATGCCGCTCAGCTCTGTGAGGAGTTGGGGGTGCCCCATCATATTGTGGACACGCGGGAGCTGTTTGAGAAAAATATTGTGGACTATTTGGTAAGCGGCTACGGGGCGGGCATCACGCCGTTGCCCTGTTCGCAGTGCAACAAAGCCGTTAAGTTTTCTCCCATGCTTCAGTACGCGCAGCAAGAGCTGGGGATCGATCGCATTGCCACCGGGCACTATGCTCAAATTGCCTATGACCCGATCGCCGATCGCCATCAGTTGCGACGGGCGATCGATCGCCACAAAGATCAGACCTACTTTCTCTATGATCTGAGTCAGGAAATCTTGGCGCATACACTGTTCCCCTTGGGTAGCCAAACCAAAACTGAGACCCGTCAACAGGCGGCTAAGTTTGGGCTGCACACTGCTGAAAAGCCGGAGAGTCAGGACTTGTGTTTGATTGAGGCGCATGGATCGATGCGAGGCTTTTTAGAGAAATATTTGGCTCCGAAGCAGGGCGATATTGTCGATGCGGCGGGAAAAATCCTGGGGCAGCATGATGGCATCCACAACTACACGATTGGTCAGCGTAAAGGTCTGGGCATTGCCGCCGCGCAGCCGCTTTATGTGGTGGCGATCGATCCGGCAAAAAATCGGGTGATTGTGGGCGATCGCACGGTTGCTCAAGCTTCAGAGCTGACGGCGAAGCGCGTCAACTGGGTCTCTATTGCCGTCCCTGCCACCCCCATTCGAGCGGAGGTGCAGATTCGCTATCGTTCAGAGGCAGTGCCCTGTACGGTAATTCCGTTGGAAAGCGATCGTGCCAAAATTGTCTTAGACGAGCCGCAAATCAGCATCACGCCGGGACAGGCAGCCGTGTGGTACGACGGTGAGATTTTGCTGGGGGGCGGCATTATTGAAGTTGAGGTATGACAAGGCAGTTGCGTAAAAGGCATTCACAGCTCAGCCGATCGAGCCTGTAAGTCTGTGATGGAAAATACGGTCTGAAAGTGAATGCCCTGCTCGGCGTATAGCTCTGCGCCGCCCTGATGGCGATCGACTAACGCAATAATTTCATTTACCCGGTAGCCTGCCTGACGCAGACGATCGACTGCTTTTAGGGCCGACTGTCCGGTTGTGACAACATCCTCTAACACAACTACAGGAGTATCGGGCGGTAGCGGCAGCCCCTCAATGTAAGCTTGAGTGCCGTGTCCTTTGGCTTCCTTACGGACAATTAGTGGGGCGATCTCTCTGCCTTCGTAGACCCCAACGACGCTAGTAGCTGTCACCATCGGATCGGCTCCTAAGGTTAGCCCTGCTACTGCCTGCGTCTCGGCAGAGAGCATGGATAGCAGAATACGACCGACGGCAGCGCCGCCCTGGGGATGCAGCGTCACCTGCTTGCTGTTGATGTAGTAGGTGCTGCGTTGTCCTGAAGAGAGAACAAAATCTCCCTCTTTGTAAGCCACCCGACAAAATAAATCTAGCAAATACTGACGCAAAGACGGCAAGTCAGTTTGGACTACGAAGGTCAATGATTCAAGTTGAGCTGACATTGGGCAATCTGTATAAAGAGCTTGAAAGCTAATTTATTGGCTCAGGCTAATTTATTAAATCACGAGGGAATGATAAGGCGATCGCGCTTCAATCTAATTCACTCATTCTGACTTCTTCAAACAGAGGCTAACGAATGGCATCATGCTTTGAAGAAGCCTACACTTGAGAAGTTATTTAGTTAAACGAGTTGTGCCAGCTTTCATCATAGATTCTATGATGAGTTAGGGCTTAAGAATCTCAATTAAATCATCGACTCGTTGGGGTAGAAGATTTAATAGCGATGATGGACTTCTAACTAAGGATTTGGTCGATCGGGCAAGACATCAAGTTCAGAGTTTTTAGAAGGATAAGTGAACCATGTATATCGTTAGAAACATTGATAGAAACCAGGCAGAAAGCGTTTGCAAACTGGCAAACTCTAGAGGTTCAAAATTTGTATCTGTTACAGCAAGATCGATGAATCGTTCAAAGCTCAAAGGGCTTTTGGGTGCATTAGTGCTTTCGGCATCCTCGATCGTTTGGGTCGGCAGCATGAGCAGCGCCATGGCACAAGAGGCGGCTGACGATCGCCCCACCGTCAACGATCGGATCGAGGACGTATTTTATACTTTCGACCAGCCCTTTTTCTTCAACCGTCGATTTCCTCGCAACGCACTCTGGTTTCTGGGTTCATTCCCTGAAAATGAGATTGCGGGTGATGGGCGGGTGAGCCATAAGCTCTATAACGAGCTAATGATGCAGCAGAACACTGGTGATCCAACCCTTCGCACGGCAGATTTGCCCACGCCTTTTACCAGCTCTCTGCAATCTGATCCCATCTTTACCGAAGAGCCTGTGCCAGCAGCGCCCTTTGCCCCTTCTTTTCGGCAGTCTCCTAACGTTGCTCCGGCGGCAGTAGATTCGGGTGCAACTAGACAGCCCAGAGCGACTCCAGTCCCGGCTCTATGGTAAGCCTGTGAGAGTAGTAGAAGACGCAAGGATGTTCAGCGCGGTATCGCGCTGAACACATTTTTGCTGAGTTTGCAGAACAAAATTTGCAGAACAAAATTTTTTCAGGCTCCAGGGATTAGAGGGTGTTTGAAAAGTGATAATTGCTACCCGAACTGCCCCCTAAATCCCCCAATTCTGGGGGACTTTGAACAGAAATCGGGTCGAAAGTCCCCCAGAATTGGGGGGTTGGGGGGCGAATGCAGAACGCTTGATACTTTTCAAACATCCTCTTAGACAGAAGTTTTAGCAGCAAACGATCGACGCAGTAGCAGCGAATTGGTGACAACACTGATTGAGCTAAATGCCATAAATGCTCCAGCGGTAGCAGGACTGAGGGCAATTCCAAAGCTAGGCAGCAGCAGACCTGCAGCAGCCGGAATTCCTAGAATATTGTAGGCAAACGCCCAAAATAGGTTCTGCCGAATCTTGTTAAAGGTGGCTTGACTGAGGTAAATTGCCTCTACTACCGCACTCAGCCGATCGCGCATCAGCACAATATCTGCCGCCTCGATCGCCACATCGGTTCCAGAGTGCAGCGAAATGCCGACATCTGCCTGAGCTAAAGCAGGTGCGTCGTTAATGCCATCCCCCACCATTGCCACAGATTGCCCGATCGCCTGGAGTTCTGCGATTACCCGACTCTTGCCGTCTGGCCGGACGTTGGCGCGAATGTCTTCAGGAGATAAGCCTAGGGACTGTGCGATCGCCGCTGCTGCCTCAGGACGATCGCCCGTGAGCATCATCACCCGTAGCCCCATTTGCCGCAGGTCATGCAATGTTTGCTGTGCCTCAGGACGCAGTTTGTCTTGAACGGCAATCAGTCCGGCTAGCTGTCCAGAAATGGCTATATAGACTAGGGTTTTGCCTATTGCTTCAAAGCCGGGAATTTTATCCATCACAATGTTGTCTATTGCAATGCCTTGTCGCGTTAGCCAATCGGCATTGCCTAGCACTACAGGCTGACCCTCGACCTCTGCCAAAACGCCAAACCCTGGCTCTGTGTGGAAACTTGTAGCCGATCGCAGCCCTAGCTCTAGACGTTTGGCATGATCCTGAATGGCATGAGCTAACGGGTGCTGTGCGCCGCTCTCCACAGAAGCTGCAATCTGGAGTAGCTCTTGCTCGGAGATGCCCTTCAGCAGGGCAATGCAGTCCGTGACTTCGGGATGCCCGATCGTCAGTGTTCCGGTTTTGTCGAACACGATCGTCTGAAGTCGATGCACATTTTCTAAGACATCGCCCCCGCGAATCAGCAGTCCGCGCTCGGCACCGATGCCCGAACCAACCAAAATTGCAGTAGGTGTGGCAAGCCCCAAGGCGCAGGGACAGGCGATGACCAGCACGGCGATCGCCAGCTTCAGGCTTAGCAACAGCGGCGAGGGCGGCAAGGTAGGCATCGCCATAGGGTCGTTCATTCCCATTGCCGTACTGCTCAAGATTCTCTCAAAAATTGGGTCGCCCCACAACGGCAGTCCGACAAGGTACCAGAACAAGAAGGTGAGCGAGGCGATCGCCATTACGCCGTAGGTAAAGTATCCGGCAACCTGGTCGGCAAGTCCCTGAATGGGAGCTTTGCGGGTTTGGGCGGTTTCGACCAGGGCAATGATTTGCGCCAGCGTGGTGTCTTTTCCGGTGCGAGTAGCTTTGAGGGCGATCGCTCCCGACAAATTGAGGCTCCCGGCGCTCACGCCATCGCCTACCTGCCTGAAGATGGGCGTGGCTTCCCCAGTCAGCATGGACTCATCCAGCGTGGTTTGTCCTGCCCAGATTTCTCCATCCACAGGAATCTTTTCTCCAGGCAGCACGCGCAATAGCTCGCCCACTTTGACCTGACTTGCCGGAATG